>JACQSY010000061.1 GCA_016211085.1 Acidobacteriota bacterium
AGCCGATCGGGTATATCCCGCCCGTCGAGTTCGAGCAGATGTACTATCGGAATCAAGCAGCTTTCGCCATGGTGGCGGGAGTCAACTAAAACAGTCTCCAGGAAACCCGGGGCGGTTCACTGTGTTAAATTTTCATTGGCATGACAATATAGTTATAAATATACTCGCTATGGTTTGTCGGCTGGAGCAACCCCTGGGTCTCAGCGTCCCTCAACTCAAAACTTACCCTTTCTGTTTCCAGGACGTTTAAGAAATCCAATAAATATTGAGCGTTAAAACCAATCTCAATAATTGAGCCTTCGTAGTCAGCAACCACAATCTCTCTGGCCTCCCCAACGTCTGTGTGTGTAGATGAAATATCCACCTGCCCTGCCTTAATGGAGAGGCGAACCACTCGGGACTGTTCATCCGCAACAACAGCCGCGCGTCTCAAAGCATCCAGAAACTCATTTCGGGTCATAACCACTTTTTTATCATTGTCGCGGGGAATCACCATTTCGTAATTAGGGAACTGGCCGGCCAGGACGCGTGACACTAATAATCGCTTCTCTACTTCAAAGAAAAGGTGGTTTTCTGTATTGGTGAATTTAACGCTGCCGGTGGTTCCTTCGCCGGTAAGTTTAGTAAGCTCAACCAGGGCTTTTTTGGGAACTAAAATCCTCACCTCAGTGTTAACCCCAACCATCTCCTCATTACGCGTCACCAGAGCCAGGCGGTGACCATCAGTGGCAACCATGGTTAAACCATTCGGTCGGATTAGCAGCAGCGCTCCGTTTAAGGTGTAGCGTGATTCTTCCTGGGTGATTGCAAAGATAGAGTGGGTGATCATATATCGTAGTGTCACCACAGGAAGTAAAATTCCCTTGCCGTTTTGTGAGGGGATGTCTGGAAAATTTTCTTTCCCAAGACCCGCTAATTTAAATTTTGACCTCTCGCAAACAATTTGGATCCACTCCCGCTCCGAACTTTTTATATGAATATCCGCCTCCGGCAACAACCGAATGATCTCAAATAACTTTCTCGCTGACACAGTTGCGGCCCCACTTACTTTTACCTGCGCCGGACATGAGCACTGGATACTAACATCAAGGTCTGTGGCGGTGACCTTCACAGAAGTGCCTGTGGTTTCAAGAAGGAGGTTGGAGAGAATAGGAATAGTGTTTTTCTTCTCTACCACACCTTGAGCATATTGTAACTCTCGAAGAAAGTCTGTTTTCTTGACGATGAAATCCATAATCCTTCTATCTTTCTATAAAAGAAATTTTATGTTAGTTGTAGTATTAGCGCCTGTGAATTTGTGGGTTTAGGCGCAAACCCGGGATTTAATAAGGTTTTCTTTAATAGTCTTATATGAGGGGTTTTGCTTGGTTTTTGCAAAACCCCTCAATTTAATTTGTAAAGAAAAAACCTTTCTTATTTTTCCACTCCTTCCACAACAACACACCTGTGGAATTGTGAATAAGAGGTGTCATGAAAGCAAGGAGATGAGTTTATTTAGTGTGTTATTAAGTTTTAGATCCCTAGTTTTTAATTGCTCAACTTTCCGAATTGAGTGGAGGACGGTCGTGTGGTGTTTACCACCAAAATCTTTACCAATTTGCGGGAGTGAACTTCCTACAAGTTCTTTACAAAGGAACATGGCGATCTGCCGAGGTTCAGAGATTCTTCTTGAGTTGTTTTTTGCTTTTAAATCGGAAGGTTTTAATGAAAAATGCTCGGCGACTATTTTTTGAATCAACTCTACACAAATAGTTCGGGAGTTGGGCTCTACAATGTTCTTAAGCACGCTTTTCGCAAGCGTTAAGGTTATTTCCTGACCCGTGAGACTACTGTAAGCAACCAACCGAACCAATGAACCCTCAAGCTCCCGCACGTTAGAACGAATATTATTGGCAATAAATAAAGCAACCTCATTATTAAGAGCCACACCCTCCAACTCTGCTTTTTTCTTTAGTATGGCAACTTTAGTTTCAAGGTCAGGAGGTTGGAGATCTGCAATCAAACCCCACTCAAAGCGGCTATGGAGGCGCTCTTCGAGTGTAGGGATTTGTTTCGGGGGTGAATCAGAGGAAATCACAATCTGTTTTTGGGCATCATACAGTGCATTAAATGTATGGAAGAACTCTTCCTGTGTGCGTTCTTTGCCCGCGAGAAATTGAATATCATCCATCAACAAAACATCAATATTGCGGTATTTTTCCCGAAACAACACCGTCTTGTCGTAACGAATGGAGTTGATCAACTCATTCATGAATCGTTCTGAGGACATATAGGTCAGTCGAAGGTGCGGCGAGTGTTGCTTAACACAGTGGCCAATTGCATGCATCAGATGTGTTTTCCCCAAACCCACACCACCGTAGATGAAGAGGGGGTTATAAGTTTTTGAAGGCCGCTCCGCCACGGCCAAGGCAGCAGCGTTGGCAAATTGATTGCAGAAGCCGACAACAAAGGTTGCAAAGGTGCATTTAGGGTTGAGCCTATATTGGGAAGTTTCCAGACATGGATCTTTAAGATTCAGCTGAGCAGTGGGAGCATCTGACTCGGTTTCCCGCTCATCTACCAAGAAACTCACCCTAAAGCTCTCCATCTCCATCTCACGCAGCGAGTCGGCGATGACATCCATGTAGTTTTCCGCCAGCCAGTGTTTGAAGTGCTTATTCGGCACCCGCACAAAAATCCTTTTTTGCTTAGGGTCGTGCCGGAGTAGAGATGTGGATTTAAACCAGATTTCAAAATTTTGAGGAGTGATGCGCTTCTCGATACACGCAAGAACATTGTTCCACAATTCCATAGCCTGTCCTTAGTTGCGCAATAAACTTAAATTTAATTGATCAACCACAGTAACCGACAAGAACGCGCGAATTTTCCACAATTATTTCCACAACTTGTGGAAAAACCATACTTGTTTGTCGCCGGGCTTCCTAGGAAGTAGAAAACTCTGAGAAGCTACCACGCTGAATTGAGCCGCGCAAGGATTCTTTCCGCGCGATAGAGACAGAGTCACGAGGGAGAATTTTTTATGAGATTGTTGTTTTGAATTCGCGGCTTTTGAAAACTTTCTTGAGGGACTCTCTGAGGTGTTGTGAAAGACGGGGAATAATCTCCTTATTCACGCGGAGTTTTCAGCGGCGCGGCGCGTTTCAAAAGGACACGTGTCTTTCGGCATGCACTGGGCGGCACTGTTTCTGTAGTTTTTGACGTTTTGAATGATTAGGCATCCATGTTTCTTGTTTGGAAATAATCGTGGATCTTTTGGTAAGTCGTGCTGAGTTCTTCAGGGATGACACGCGTTTCTCCAACCACAGCGACGAAATTGGAATCACCGGACCACCGCGGGACCACATGCAAGTGGAGGTGGTGCGCCACGCCGGCACCAGCGCAATGTCCCAGATTGAACCCAATGTTAAAGCCGTGGGGCGCGTAAAGATTCTCGAGCGCTTGCTGGCATTCGCGGGCCAGTAGCACGATTTCGAGTAGTTCTTCTGAAGTGGTTTCCTTGAGCGTTGGAATGTGCCGGTGTGTCGCGATTAGCAGATGCCCCGTGCTGTAAGGAAAACGATTGAGGATGACAAAGGTGTGTGTGCGCCTGAGAACGATAAGATTTTCGCGGTCTCTTTTTTCAGCGGGGAGAGTGCAAAAAATGCAGCCGGAAGGCTGTTGAGAGGACCTTAGATATTCGTAACGCCACGGCGTCCAAAGATGGTCCATCTCAACAGAGAACTCAGGAGTTGATGAGATCTTTCAGCTCTTTCCCGGGCTTGAAGTAGGGAATACGCTTGGCAGGCACATGCACTTTTTTTCCGGTTTTAGGATTGCGGCCCTGCCGTGAAGATCTTTCTCTCAAACGGAAGCTACCAAAACCTCGAAGCTCCACTTTGTCGCCGGCCTTCAGGGAATCAACAATGCTGTCCAAGACCGTCTGGACGATAGTCTCTGCGTCTTTCTTGCTCAGATCGGAGTTTTTTGCCACTTCGTCGACAAGCTCGGCTTTTGTCATGTTGCCTCCTGACTTAATTCTCCTGAGATTCTCGTTTCATCCGTGCAACTTTTTGCTTTAGCTCGCTCAACTGCCCTCCCGCCAGTTCTTCAATGGAAGTTGTCGGAATTTCCGCTTTGTAGCTCCAGACATCTTCTCTTTCTGAGTCCTCTTTTATTGCCTTCAAGGAGAGCCCGATTTTGCGCTCGAGCAAGTTCATCTTGATGATCTTGAGGTCCAGCTCCTGTCCGGCCTGAACGAAAGACTCCGGGTTTTCAACGCGCTTGGTGTCTAGTTCAGATACGTGGCAGAGGCCTTCGATTCCTTCCTTGAGTTCCACGAAAGCGCCGAAGCTGGTGAGGCGTACGATCTTGCCGCGCACCACGTCGCCTACCTGATGCTCTGAAAAAAACTCTTCCCATTTATCCGGTTCAAGCTGCTTGATGCCGAGGGAGAGGCGCTGGTTTTCAGCATCGACGTTCAGCACGATGGCGTTGACTTCCTGTCCTTTGCGCAAAACTTCTGAAGGGTGCTTGATCTTCTTGGTCCAGCTCAAGTCTGAGACATGCACAAGCCCATCCACACCGTCCTCTACCTCAATGAAAGCACCGAAATCGGTGAGGTTTCGTACCTTCCCGGTCACAATGGAGTTTATGGCGTATTTTTCTTCAATCTGACTCCAGGGATTCGGTTCGGTTTGTTTCGTCCCGAGAGAAATGCGCCGGCTTTCCGTGTCCAGGTCCAAAACAACGGCTTCAACAGTGTCGCCGACGTTCAGGATTTTTGAAGGATGTTTGATCCGCTTGTTCCAGGTCATTTCTGAAATATGGATCAAGCCTTCAATGCCTTCTTCGAGCTCGACAAAAGCCCCGTAGTCCGTAAGGCTGACCACCTTAGCCTTGACACGCGCGCCGCGAGAGTACCGCTGTTCAGCAGTAAGCCATGGATCTTGTGATAACTGTTTGTAACCCAGGGAAACTTTTTCCTCAAAACGATCGAACTTAAGGACGGTTACGTTGATCTCATCACCGACCTTAAATAGATCAGAGGGGTGGTTGACCCGTCCCCAGGACATGTCAGTGATGTGGAGCAGGCCATCGATTCCGCCCAGGTCTACAAAGGCGCCGTAATCCGTGATGTTCTTGATGACCCCTTTAACGACCTTGTTCTCCTGAAGGTCGCGCAGGGTTTCTTCCTTTTTCTTGAAATATTCGTCTTCGAGCACGGCCTTGCGTGACAGCACAATGTTGCCGCGACGTTTGTTTACTTTAATGACGCGCATGCGCAGTTCTTCACCGCGGAAGCTATCCAGATAGCGCACAGGGTGTAAGTCGATTTGAGAACCGGGTAGAAAGGCACGGACGCCAATATCCACGGCCAACCCGCCTTTGATGCGTTCAATGACCCGACCGGTAATGACGGTTTGTTCCTGGTAGGCACGCTCAATTTCATCCCAGATTTTCATCCGCTCCGCTTTTTCGCGCGACAGCACAATGTAGCCGTCTCGGTCTTCGGTGTTTTCCAAGAGAACGTCAACGCGGTCTCCGGGTTTAACCAGGGTTTCTCCCCGCTCTGTCCGAAATTCATTGATGGGAATGATGCCTTCAGATTTAAAGCCAACATCGACAATAACGCTAGAGTCGGTCACTTTGAGCACCGTCCCAGTAATAACTTCGCCCTCCGAGATATTCCTGAAACTGGAATCATACGCTTCCATCATCTTCTGGGCGTCAAGTTCTCCCGGGTCCTCGATGGAAATCCCTCCCTTGGCGTTGGGTTTTCTTTTGGCACTGGTTAATGCCGGGTTGTTAAGGGTGGAAGACATTTAGTGAAACAAGCCTCCTCTACAATTACAATCTCGAGATTCAAGATGAGCATGGGAAGATGGAAGCGCGCAGCTCTTACCTGGGTTCCTAAGTTTGCTAAATTGGAGCGGCGGGCGGCAAAATCGTCCTGGTCGATTCGGATGCATCGCGGAAACTGAAACAATGTTTCCTCATTCCCTGTAACTCAAATTTAAAGACATCTTTATACCTTGACGCAGAAGCGGTTGTCAAGGCGAGCCAGCACAGAGCCAGCACTTGGTAGTGGGCACTTGTAGCGACCTGAAATTGTTCAAAATATGTTATAGTGCTAGCCTGATTAAAGAGAACTTTGGGAGTTTTACATGAAAGCTGACATTCATCCTGCCTATCAAACAGTAAAAGTACACTGCGCCTGCGGCACGGAATGGGAAACGCGTTCCACAAAGGCTGGCCAGATTCGTGTAGAGATTTGCTCGAGTTGCCATCCGTTTTTCACCGGAAAGCAAAAGCTCATCGACACCGCCGGCCGCGTTGAGCGCTTCCAGAAAAAATACAACCGGAAGAAGTAAGCTCCCTAAGCTCAATCCCAACACCCATGTTTGACAAGTTGCAAGCAATAGAGAACAGGTACGAAGAACTGTCGCAAATGCTGGCCGACCCGGCTGTCATTTCAGTTCCGGAAACTTATCAAAAAACTGCGCGTGCCCGCGCCGAGCTGGGAAGCCTGGTTGAAAAGTTTCGTGAGTACAAGTCTGTTTTGCAATCGATACAAGATCTTAAAGGGATTCTTGGCGGCGAGTCGGAGCCGGAATTGCTCGAGCTTGCCCGTGAAGAGTTGAATGAGCTGGAACAGCAAAAGGCCCGGTGTGAGGACGAGCTGAAGATTCTCCTGATCCCTAAAGACCCCAATGATCAGAAAAGCGTGGTCTTGGAGATCAGGGCCGGCACTGGTGGAGACGAAGCCTCCTTGTTTGCTCAGGAGATCTTCCGCATGTACAGCCGGTATGCAGAAAAGAAAGGATGGAAAGCTGATGTGTTGTCGGCGCACCCCTCGAGCGTGGGAGGTTTGAAGGAAGTCATTGCAATAATCGATGGCAAAAACGTTTACAGCCGCCTTAAGTTTGAGAGCGGTGTTCATCGCGTTCAGCGGGTTCCTGCGACAGAAGCACAGGGGCGGGTTCACACTTCGACAATCACCGTGGCCGTGCTCCCTGAGGCGGACGAGGTCGAGATTGAAATCGATCCCAAAGACCTTCGCATCGATACCTTCTGCTCCTCCGGGCCCGGCGGACAGTCCGTCAACACCACATACTCCGCCGTTCGGATTACTCACCTCCCCACTGGCGAAGTCGTGTCCTGCCAGGACGAGAAGTCGCAGATAAAGAATAAGGCGAAAGCAATGAAGGTTCTCCGCTCCCGTCTCTATGAAAAAGCCCTGCGCGAGCAGCAAAATGAAATCGCCCAAACACGGCGGGCCATGGTGGGCATGGGGGAACGCAGCGAAAAAATCCGCACCTATAACTTTCCTCAAAACCGGGTCACTGATCACCGGATCGGTTTGACCCTACACAGACTCGACATGATCCTTGAGGGAGACCTCGACGAGGTCATTGATGCGCTGATCACGGTTAACCAGGCGGATGCCTTGAAGAATCAGGCCATCGCTTGAAGTACCATTCCCCGCCGTTTTAAAACCCTTGGCGGACCGATTCTCAAACCTTTCTCGGTTCACGCGCTCGTTGTAATCTTCACGCATGACCATCGCTGAAGCCCTGGCGTTCGCTCGCAGATATCTTCAAGAACGCGGGTTACCATCGGCTGCAGAGGACGCAGAGCTCATTGTTCGCTCTGTCGCAGAGAGAAGCCGCGCCTTCGTGCTGGCCCACCCCGAAGCCGTATTGGCTCCTGAGCAGGAAACCCTCTTTCATCAGTGGCTGGTCCAGAGAGGCAGGCGCTACCCGCTTCAATATCTTCGAGGGAAGCAGGAATTTTACGGACGAGAATTTTTCGTAAACCCGGCCGTTCTAATTCCTCGTCCCGAGACCGAGATCCTGGTTGAAAAAACCCTGCAAATCATCTCGGCATTGACGGATCCTGAAATCCGGATAGCGGATATTGGGACCGGCTCCGGGTGTATAGCAATCTCGATCGCGTGTGAAGATGCGCGGACCCGCATCGTTGCAATTGACATTTCCGAGGCGACCCTGGGAATTGCGCGCCGCAACGCTGAGATACATGGAGTCCTGGGAAGGATTCATTTTGCCGCCGGCGCAGACTTCGCGCCTTTGGGAAAAAGCGCCGCGTTTCACATCATTCTTTCCAACCCCCCTTATGTTTGCGAGAAGGATGAGCGCGTGGACGTTTCAGTTAGATTCGAGCCGAAGCACGCCGTGTTTGCCGCCGACAAGGGACTTGAGGTCTACCGCCGGCTGTTTACCGCTGGAGCGGAATTCCTGAAATGCGACGGACGTCTGGTTGTGGAAATTGGCGCAGGCTCTGCAGAAAAGGTCACGGCTTTGGGAGTGCAATATCATTGGAAGTTTGAAGAAGCGCTGAAAGACCTCGCCGACATCGAGCGGTGCCTGGTATTTCGCGGACCCGGCTTCCAGAAAGCAAACCGGTAGGAAAAAGTGGCGGGATTTGTTAAATTCTTGCCATGATGGACTGTCTATTCTGCAAGATCGTGCGCCAGGAAATCCCTGCACGTGTTTTGAAAGAGAATAAGCATGCACTTGCTTTCAGAGACATTAATCCCCAAGCCCCCACGCACGTTTTGGTGATTCCTAAAAAACACGTTGCATCGCTGGAAGAAGCCACGCCGTCGGATGCGGCCTTGCTGGGCGAAGTTCTGTTCCTTGCTTCAGAGGTGGCGCGGGATGAAAAAATCACGTCGGGATACCGGTTGGTGCTTAACACAGGATCGGGAGCCGGGCAAAGCGTGTTTCACATTCACGTCCACGTGCTGGGCGGACGCCCTTTGTCCTGGCCTCCAGGTTAGCCCCGGAGAAAACGTTCCAACGCGCCTTCCTTGATTTGTTTTTCCAGCCAGTTCACGTAAAGGGCCGTGGATTGGTCCGCCGCCAGGAAAGGCACATCCTGACGCATCCACGAATAGAATTGCTGAATTCCTTCCCCAGGAGTAAGGGGATGTAAAAAGTTCAGTGCCTGGGCTGCGCACAGAAGCTCGTTAGCAATAACCAAACGGGTGTTTTTAAGAACGGTGTGCAGCTTTAGACCGCTGTACATTCCCATGCTGACGTGGTCTTCCTTGTTGCCCGAAGTGGGAATGGAATCTACACTCGCGGGGAAGCTATGGACTTTGTTTTCCGAAGCAAGCGCTGCAGCAACCACCTGATTCATCATGAATCCGGAGCCGATCCCAGGGTCTTGCGCAAGGAAGGAAGGCAGGCCTGACAGGTCGGGATTGACCAGCCTTTCAATTCGTCGTTCTGAAATCGTGGAGAGCACTGTCAAGGCAATTGTCAGGTAATCCAGCGCCATCGCAATAGGCGCCCCATGAAAATTCCCTCCCGAGAGAATCTCACTGCGCGCCGGCAAGATCACAGGATTGTCGGTTGCGCTGTTGATTTCAACGGTCACCACCTGGTGGACATGCCCAAGAATGTCTCGAACCGCCCCATGTACCTGGGGCATGCAGCGCAGGCTGTAAGCATCCTGAATGCGACCGCAGTTCTTATGACTCTCAACAATCTTGCTGTTGCGCGTGAGTCGAAGCACGTTTACCGCCGTGATTTGGGGACCCTGATAAGGGCGCAGTGCAAGCAGATCGGAATCAAACGCTCGCGTGCTGCCCATCAAAACTTCCAGACTGAACGCCCCGGCGATGTCCGCCGCATTCGTCAACCGCAGGGCCCCTACAACGCCCAGCGCTCCCAAGGCACCGATCCCTTGGGTCCCGTTTAAGAGCGCCAGCCCTTCCTTTGCCGAAAGTTGAAGAGGCATGATACCCGCTTCTGCCAAACCGTCTGGAGCGGGGAGGCGCCGACCCTGGCAGTAAACGTGTCCTTCACCCATCAACGCCAGGACGACCAAATGTGCACTTGGCGCAAGATCGCCGCTGGCTCCCACGGACCCCCGCGAAGGCACTTCAGGAATGAGGTCCCGGTTTAGACAGTTGATCAGAGCTTCAATAATCTCAAGACGAACGCCGGAACATCCGCGTATCAGGGAATTGGCGCGAATCGCCAGCATGGCGCGCACCACGTCAAGCGGGAGAGCGTCACCCACTCCACAGGCGTGACTTCGAATAAGGTTAATCTGGAGTTTATCGACATCCTCCGGTGCGATGCGCACGTCGGAAAGCTTTCCAAAACCCGTGTTGATGCCGTAAACGGCGTCCAATTTGCTAACAGTCGACTCGACCACGAGGCGTGACTGGCGGATACCTTCGAGAGCCGCGGCATGGACTGATAAGGACACATCGCGCCGGTGAGCGATGTCGTGGAGCAGCTCCGGTGAAAGATTAGTACCGGTGAGAGCCGCAGGGTTGCCCATCGCAGTAGTTATTTTATCTTGGTCTCCCTCTCTCCTAAAGGTCAAGTTGCCGATAAATTGATCGAGGTTCGAGGGGTTCAAAATTGAAGTTGACGGCACGATGCCGGTATAGTAACGAGCCTGGAGCATCAAACTCGTGTCCATACAGGAATTAGTCGAGAAACTTTTGCACGAAATGGGTGAGGACGTGACTCGCGAGGGGCTTCAAAACACTCCGGCTCGTGTACACGAAGTCTTCCGTTTTTTGACTCAGGGATACCGTGTGGACCTGGATGAGCTCCTGAACGGAGCCCTGTTCACGGTTCAGTATGACGAAATGGTCATCGTGAAGGACATCGAGCTCTATAGCCTCTGCGAACACCACCTATTGCCGTTTTTTGGCAAGTGCCACGTCGGCTACTTGCCTTCGGACAAGGTGATCGGTATCAGTAAAATTCCTCGAATTGTGGACACGTTTGCTCGACGCCTCCAGGTTCAGGAACGGCTGACCCAACAAATTGCTGAGACGATTCGAGAAAAAATCAATCCGCGCGGGGTGGCGGTGGTTATTGAAGCTCAGCACCTTTGTATGATGATGCGCGGCGTCGAGAAACAAAACACGCGAATGATCACTTCTGCCATGTTGGGAAGTTTCCGCCAGGATCAGCGATCCCGTATGGAGTTCCTGGAGCTGCTGCGAGCGCGCACAGGATGAAGTTTCGAGCGCTTTTCCCCTTTTGTGTTTGTAGCTGTCTTTGCGTTATCCTTGCTCAAATTATTTCCTTTGCCGGCGCACAGGAGGCCTCCACACGTGACCCCATCAGGGCTCAGGTAAACGTCGTCACGCTGCGCTTCAGCGTTCGGAGCGCCGACGGAGCCTTCATCAACTCCTTTGCTGAAAAAGATTTCGAAGTGTTTGAAAACGGCGATTTACGAAAGATCGCTTTTTTCGACCCGCCCCGGAGTGCGACTCCCGCCAGCGGTAAATTATGGCTTGCTTTTCTGCTTGACGTAAGTGGGAGTACGTTTGAGACACGGGCCGAGGAAATTCTTGCGGCGCAGAAGTTTTTGGAGAACGTTCACAGCTTCACACAAGTCGGGGTTTTCGGCTTCACGGATCGCCTGCTGGTGTTCCAGGATTTTACCAGCAGCCGGGAAGCTGCAGGAAAAGCTTTCCAGGCGGCGCGCCAGCATCTTGGTTCAACAGCAGTTTATGACGCCTTGGACAGCCTGATTGAAAGGATGCGCGGGCGCGGCGCCGCCGAGGACCGAAAGGTCGTCATTGTGGTGTCCGACGCTCTGGACCAAACACCCCGGGGAAAGGACCAGCCGCACCAGCGTGCCGAGGAAATCATCGCCCAAGCTCGTGCGGTGAACGTCAACTTTTACACAATCACCGTCCCTTCCGCCGCACAACTCTACATCGGACCCGCGTCGGAAGAAGGCGTTCGTACCCGGAATGCCGAGGCCAAGGATCGTCTGGAGGCTTTTGCGAAACTCTCCCAGGCCACTTCAGGAAAACACTTCAGCGGGTTTGAGGTGGTTCTCGACTTCGAAGACACCTTGGCCTCGATTAACGATGACATTCTGGGAAATCTTTACACTCTCGGCTTTTATACCGACAACCCGTATCTGAGCAAAGAGGAACGGGCGATCCGTTTGAAGGTGAAACACGCCTCTGCTCAAATAAGCGGAATCTTCCAAAACACTCCCCAACGTCTTTTTGCGAAGAAAAGCTTTATTGCGGCTCTTTTTGATAATGAGGCGCTTTCCCGGCTTCCTAAAGATCTCCACACACGTTTTCGTGAAATCGGTGCCGACCTGGACTTGCTGCAGACCCGCCGGGAACCCGACGGGGTCGGCATTCCTTTCCGTATCAAGATCAGCCCCTATTCGATTCGCGGCACCGATCGCCAAGGCATCCGAACCCAGTTCGGAATCATTGGGGTCCTCCTGGATCGCGAGGGGAAAGAAGTCGTTCGACTTCGCGAGTTTTTCCGCGTCAATCTTGAGCCCAAGCAAATCCGGCAGGGCCGCGCAGTCATTTACACCAACAAGTTGGTGGCTCCGCCGGGTATCTATGACTTGAAAATCGCGGTACTCGAAATGGAAACCTGGAAAATGACCGCCTTCGAGAATCGTGTGAAGGCGATCATCGACTGATCGCTTTGGTTCTTTAAAACCAACAACCTCGAGTCGCAATTACCACGGATAGCCTTCGCAGTAACGGGTCAAAGCCTCCATTTCCTTCTGATAACACTGCAGCAAACCGTTCTCATCCGCTTCGGCAGGAACAAAGATCGGCGTTCCGATTTTCACCAGCACTTCTGAAAAAGGCTTGGGAATTCTAAAAGAATCCCAGGTTTTCAGGCTCCAGAAGTGACGAGGTTGTATGTGAAAGGGAAGGATAGGATTACGGGTTTTTTTTGAGAGCCATAGCGGTCCGGGTTTGACTTGGCAGGCAGGGCCTCGGGGACCATCGATAGTAAATGCTATATCGCGGCCGGCGCTGAGATCCTGGCGCAGTTGAATCAACGCCGAAACGGCGCCGCGGCTGCTCGAACCGCGAGCGGTCTTATATCCAAAACGGCGGATTACACGGGCAATGTACTCTCCGTCAAAATTGCGGCTGGTAATGACCACGATGTTGCGGAATTTCCAAAAATGCGTGGCGTAGAAGATTTGGTTGTGCCAAAAGGAGAAAATCACCGGCATGCCTCTCGCCTTGAGCTGTTGGTAGTGAGACCAGCCCTCAACCCGGTAGCGCAGTGTGCTTCCAACGAGCCAGACAAGACTCCACCCCGCCCAGCTTATGAGAGCGATTTGCACCTTTTCCCGGAGGCTGAATTTTCTTTGAGAATTTTGTACAGGCTGTTCTTCAGCTATGGGAAGCAAGTTGGCTGTCGAGACGCAAGATTTCCTGGATAAACTGTTTTCGGCACTCACCGGCGTGAGGGTTTTCCCTTTCAATATCCCAAAAGAGTTGGTCGGTATCGTTCTGTACGGTGCGGACGAGTCGATAGAAAGTTTCGGGCCCCGGTGTCGAGATGGCCATGCCACCCCATTGCAATCGTTTGAGTGCCTGGGCGATCAAATGAAAAACGGCCTGATTCTGTGCAATCTGCCGGTCGTGTTCTTCTGGTGTGGCTTCGATCACCACCAGCTGAAGGCACTTTAAATAATCAGAAATCTCATGGTAGTTCTTTTTGCTGATTCGGGCGGGGCATAGCACGATCTTCAAACCGGCGATCCCCTCTTTAGCGCTGTCGGGTCCAAATAGAGGATGCGTGCCCAGGACTTCGGTCTCTATGGGCAAGTGCTGCAACATCCAGTTGACGGGTTTTTGCTTGACGCTGCACGTATCCAGAACAATTTCACCCCCGCGCAAATGGGAAGCCATTTCCAGGCAAGTGCTTTCCATCGCAGAGATAGGAACGCAAAGCAAGATGAGTTGTGATGAGAGGGCGTCTTCCAACGAGACTGCGTCGGCCAGTCCCGCTGTTTTGCTAGCGTCGCTATCGTACACACGAACCTTTTTGTTCCGGCTGAGGATTTCGTAGACCATGCTGCCGAACCTGCCGAAACCCAATAATCCAACCGTTTCGATTCCCATGGCCGGCCATTATAATAAAACTGAAAGATGCCCGAGAATACGCTCTTCACTTATTTCACGAGAGAAGCATTTTCCGGCCTGCAGGAACCTCATCATCAGTTATGGCGGGATTGCGAACAGGTCTCTATTGACCGTTATTGGAACGGGAAATCGGCCATAAGGGAAAAAGGCCTGGACTGGAGGAACCTGACACGGGTGCGCTCGGTCTGGAACGAGGACCAGGTGTTATTTTATTTTCAATGCTGGTTTGATCGGCTGAATGTCCAACCCGGGGGAGGTGCGAACCAGCCGATAAAAGGGCTTTGGGAAAAAGACGTGGTGGAGGTTTTTCTGCGGCCTGAGTCCTGCGAAGACTATTTTGAGATAGAAATCAGCCCTTTGGGCCAGTGGCTCGACGCCCATGTTCGGAAGCCGCGCGAGGATGTTAACTTCGACTGGGATTCCGGACTCGAGATCAAGGTTGCCGCGGATCACCAGGAGAAGATCTGGCGAGTCTGGCTTGTGCTGCCCTACCAACCCATGATGAAAACAGGCTCCCTTTCAACCGCTCCCCAGATTGGGGAAGCATGGCGGTTGAATCTTTGTCGCGTCGCAGGAGAGGGGCCCGATCGTGAGTATCTCAGCTGGCGGCCCACCTTTACCACCCAACCCGATTTTCATGTTCCTTCTTGTTTTGGAAATCTTTTGTTCTTGGATTCTCCAAAATGAAGAGCGAGATACTTTCCAAACTCTCCTTGGCGGACATTCGCCGGCGCTTTATTGAGCAGGGAGAGCCGACCAGTTCGCGCCTTCTGCTGCAAATGTACAAGGATCCGCGGCTGGGGGTTCGGCGCGTTTATGAAGTTTTGCGTAAGAGGAAGGATGCTGAACGCCACGAGTTACAGAGACTGGATGCGATGCTTCATTTTGAACGCCTCTTGTGGAAGTCGGGCATTCTGTACATTGCCGGTGTTGATGAAGTCGGCATCGGGCCGCTGGCGGGCCCCGTGGTTTCTGCCGCGGTTGTCTTCCCCCCGTATGTGCGGATCGACGGTATAAACGATTCTAAACGGCTGGATCCGCAACAACGCTGTACGCTGGCTGTGAGGATTCGGGAGTGCGCTACAGGAATCGGCGTGGGTGTTGCCGAAGTCTCCGAGATTGACGAACTGAACATCTATCACGCCGGACTGCTTGCCATGCGCCGCGCTGTCAAGAATCTTCCGCTCTGTCCGCAGCATGTGCTCACAGATGCCAGGGAAATTCCCGAGCTCGAGGTTCCTCAGAACCGCTTTTTTAAAGGAGATGGGCTTAATTTCTCAATTGCTGCGGCCTCGATAATCGCAAAAGTGTTTCGCGATCAACAAATGGATGAGCTGGATCGTGAGCATCCGCAATATGGTTTTCGTGAAAATAAAGGGTACAGCACCCCTCGGCATCTCAAAGCCATATGCAAATTTGGACCTTCTCCCATCCACCGATTGTCGTTTGGGTGCATCAAAGAATTATGCGGGGAGTGGTCACCATCGTTTTACTTGTGGAAAAGCAATATATACAGGGCCGAGAGTGTCAGAGAACTCGATAAGCTTGAAGAAAAGATTACCCGGTCCCGCCGATTACTAACAGAAGCTGAATACCGCAAGCTGCGGCTGATTCTTTCAAGGCGCTGGAAGCATGTCGGTGTCTGATCGTAGGGGGATAAGAGACTTGCTGGAGTTTGAGCGTCAACAGATGGTGAAATACCAGCTCATGGAGCGCGGCATTAAAGACGCTCGAATCCCGGACGCCTTTCTCAAAATACCCCGCCATCATTTCGTGCCCAAGCACCTGGAAGCAAAAGCGTATCTCGATCAGGCCCTGCCTATTGGTAAGGATCAAACCATCAGCCAGCCTTATATTGTTGCTTTGATGGCGGAGCTGGCCGAGATCCAGACGCACGATCGCGTTTTGGAAATCGGAACCGGCAGCGGTTACCAAACAGCTGTCTTAGCCGAGCTTGCCGCTGAAATCTACACCGTGGAAGTGGTTCCGGAGTTGGCCGAGCGAGCGGAAGAAACGCTGAGGAGCCTTGAGTACGCAAACGTTCGTGCCCGGCTTGGCAACGGAATCGATGGTTGGGAAGAGGAAGCTCCTTTTGATGCAATCATCGTGTCTGCGGCTTCTAGCGAGATTCCCCGAGCCTTCTTGATGCAACTCTCGGACGGCGGCAGGCTTGTCATCCCCATCGAAGATGACATTTCCACGGACACCCTGTTTCTTCTGCGCAAGACCGAGGAGGGGTTCTCCAAGCTGCGCTCGGCTTCATGCCGCTTCGTGCCCTGCTCCTGGGGAACCTGGACAGACCGAAAATAAACTAACTGGTTCAACCAGGAGTCAGTTTGAAGGTCCGGCGGTGAACCCCATAGTTGGGGGCGTCTGACTGTGAAGCCGTAACCACCACGTCGAGCACTTCGTAATCCTTTGCCACGACAGGCACATTGAAGCGGGCCGCGAAGACATTGGTTTGACCGGCATAGGAGAGGTCGAGGTTTTCAATTTGACGGCCTTGATGGAGAACCTTAGCTTGGACCATGAGTTTGTTGGCATCCCAAAGCCCGCCGGGCTCTATGGGGCAGCCTCAAAGGAGGCGGACGCCCGCTTTGAGGTGGACATGGTCATTACAATGAAGGATTTCGACGCTTTCCGGCGACATAATGTCGACAATGAAGCCATAAAGCTGAAGAACCAGGCCGTCCCCTTTTACGTGCTGCCCAGGGAACAACCAGATTGTGGCCGATGCTTTTTGAACTGCCTGAGGGTAGGCCAGCGGACCTTCCGCTGTCACTTCAACCAGCATGGGCTCCTCCAACTCCAATTCAGTGATAAACGAGGTAGTTCCTTCGGTGCAGAAGACTGGCCGGCCGCGTTCCCGCGGTTGCTTCATTATTTTTTCGGTGTCCCCTGAACCTCCCAGGTGCAGGCCCTCACTGATCACCCGGTTTCGGAGAAAATCGCGCACGGTAATACGGCATCCGCCTACCAATGAACCGATGATTTTCGCATCGCAGGAAAGAACTCGTACCGTTAGTTGCGTCGGCTGTCCCATTTCATTCGCTCGGTTCTTCGTCTTCCTTCAGGAGTTCCCGAATGCGCCGCTCCAGTTGGTCCAGGTCCCAGTTGCCCTGGTCTCGTATGATTGAACGCAGTATGGGGTTTACCTCGCTGATGGTATCCAGAATATCGTTCAAAAGCTGGTGTTGTTCGACTGTTCGCGTCACCGTCTTTGGAATCTGCACCAGGTCGCTCAGGATTGCGCTTTGCGAGCGTGAAGCGGTGACCGGCTCTTTCAGCTGATCCACGTAAACCTTGGTGCGGCGGCCCGGCCCTCTCCCCTCCTCGATGGGTTCAATACCCACAATGTTGTCAGACCGGAAATATTTACCATATCCGAGGGCCACCATCATCCCCTTTTCGATTTTCATAAGGCCTCCATCCTGACAACGGGGGCTGACTCTGCGTTGAATCAACTCCATTCGTTCGGCAGTTATCCGTCACACCAGCGGCTGCATCGCGCTGTCGTTTCCTCGACTTGACCTGTAACGATCACTCCGCGAGCCGTCATCAGTGGTTCTCGAGATAGCCGCAGCGCTAGTCTGCTGTCCCATAAATAAGTAAACTAAATGTGTCCTCCTGACGTGTAATAATCAGGAGGACACAAGATGCGTACTGGGCGACCGAAAGTTCCTTTGACCTTGACGAAAGAAGAACAGCAACGATTG
>JACQSY010000071.1 GCA_016211085.1 Acidobacteriota bacterium
CAAGTATAACCGACTCCAGCGCATTTGTCACTAGGTTATGTAATGCTCGTTAAGTGCCTCAGTTGAGCCTTGCTTGAAGGAGGGGAACGCTGGATTTTTTTCCCGGGATGTTTTCTAATTTGTAGTTCTTAACGTAGGTGCGTAGCTCAGGGGAAGAGCACTTCCTTGACACGGAAGGGGTCAGCGGTTCAAATCCGCTCGCACCTACCATTTTTATTTCGAGAGCAGGATTCTAAGTTTCTGAAGGGATGACAGCGCAAGGAAGCTTGAAGGCGATTCGAAGAGACGGCTCCACTTATAAGGTGGAGAACGGCGAGGAAGCGCTGGAAATCTTGAGGCATTCCACCTCGCACTTGATGGCGCTGGCCGTCACCGAACTTTTCCCGGGCGTGCATTTGGGAATCGGGCCGCCCACCAGCGAGGGGTTTTACTACGACTTCGAGACCCCGCATCGATTTACGACCGAGGATCTGGCGCAGATCGAACGGAAGATGGAAGAGTTGAAAAAACAGAACCTTCGTTTTGTACCTTCCATTATCAGCAAGGCCCAGGCTGTGGAATTGTTTCGCAAGAAATCAGAGCGGCTGAAAGTTGAGCTGATAGAGGAGCGGGACGGGCAGGTGCTTTCCTGTTACCAACTGGGTTCTTTAATCGATTTTTGTACCGGACCTCATGTTGTATCCACTGGTGATATGGGGGCCTTTAAGCTGCTCTCAATCGCCGGCTCTTATTGGAAAGGGGACGAATATCGAGAGCAGTTGCAGAGGATCTACGGCACGGCTTTTTTTACCGAAGAAGAGCTGGATGCCTATGTGGCGCGACTCGAGGAGGCCCGCAAGCGAGACCATCGCCGGTTGGGCAAGGAGTTGGATCTTTTCAGTGTTCAGGATGCAGTAGCGCCGGGGTTAATCTTCTGGCACCCGCGGGGGGCAAAAGTTCGCACGCTGATCGAAGAATACTTGAGGGAAAAGCTGGAAAGCCGTGGCTACCAGTTTGTTTATACCCCCCATATCGCTCGCAATGTTTTGTGGCGGACCTCCGGGCATTATGAATATTTCCGTGACAACATGTACACGCTTCCCGTTGAAGACGAAGAATACGTGTTGAAGCCGATGAACTGCCCGGGCCACATTCTAGTCTATCAATCCGCCAAACGCAGTTATCGGGAACTCCCTGTGCGGATCGCCGAATTTGGAACGGTTTACCGATATGAAAAATCGGGAACCTTGCACGGTATGCTTCGTGTGCGCGGCTTTACCCAGGACGATGCGCATATCTTTTGCCGTCCGGATCAGGTCCTCGACGAGGTCATCCATACGCTCGATTTGGCGGAGGAGATCCTTCAGAGCTTTGGATTTGACCGTTTTAAGGTCACGCTTTCGGTTGGAGACCCGGCGCAGCCGCAAGACTATGCCGGACAGCCTGAAGATTGGCGGCGTGCCGAGACGGTGCTGGCCGAAGCTTTACAGAAAAAAGGTTGGGAGTACAATCGAGTCGAGGGAGAAGCTGCTTTTTACGGACCAAAAATCGACATTCAGCTTATCGATGCTCTGGGGCGCTCCTGGCAGCTTAGCACCTTTCAGTTTGATTTTAATCTTCCGGCGCGTTTTAAAGTCACTTATGTGGGATCCGACTCCAAGGAACACCCCGTGGTCATGGTGCATCGAGCACTGCTGGGCTCGCTGGAAAGATTCATGGGAGTACTGATTGAACATTATGGGGGAGCATTCCCCGTATGGCTGGCCCCTGTCCAGGCGGTGGTTGTGCCGGTCAGCCAACGCCATCATGAGTATGCAGCCGCCGTTGAAGCTCAGTTGAAAGCCCAAGCGGTCAGGGTTGAAGCAGATCTTCGCAATGAGAAGGTTGGGTACAAAATCCGGGAAGCACAGCTCCAGAAAGTCCCTTTTATGCTGGTAGTCGGGGACAGGGAAGTTGAAACGCAGACGGTTTCAGTACGCAACCGCTTGGAAGGGGATCAGGGTAATATGCTGATAATGGATTTTGCGCAGCGAACTCGTGAGCTGGCGCGTAGCAAATCCATTAAACCTTGAGGAACATTTAAAGGAGGAAAAGTATTAATAGAACCCGAGTGAATCATCAAATCAGGGCCCGTGAAATCCGGGTCATAGATGAGGAAGGTGCTCAGCTGGGTGTTATGGAGCCTCAGCAAGCCATAAATCTGGCGACGGAACGCGGCCTGGATCTGGTCGAGGTGGCGCCAACGGCAAAACCTCCGGTCTGTCGCATCATGGATTACGGTAAGTACCTTTACCAGCTGAACAAGAAGGCACAGGAAGCCAAAAAGCATCAGAAGACCATCCATATCAAGGAAGTGAAATTTCGTCCCAAGATCGACGAGCACGATTATCAGTTCAAGAAGGCACACATAGGCCGCTTTCTGAAGGACGGCAATAAGGTGAAGGCTACAGTGACGTTCCGGGGACGCGAGGTTACACACGAAGAGTTTGGAAAGCAGATCTTAGTACGCTTGCGACAGGAACTGGCGGAAGTTGCCGACGTGGAGAAGGAACCCAAGCTCGAGGGTTACATGATGACCATGATTCTCACTCCGCGGAAAGGCTTGCAAAAATCAGCGGAAAAGGGAGCCCAGCTTCATTGAGCAGCCGGTTCCCCAGAGGAAGAGTGATGAAACGAAAAACCAAGAAGGCTGCTGCGAAAAGATTCAAGCTGACCGGGACGGGAAAGATTCGTAGAGGCCATAGCTACCATCGACACATATTGACCAAGAAATCGCCGGCCCGTAAGAGGAAGTTAGGCCAGACCACGGCTGTTTCTCCAGCCGACACGGACCGGGTCAAACGTATGCTGGCCTTAAAATAGGGGAATTATGCCGAGAGTTCGAAGAGGTTCCAAAAGAGTTCAGCGTCGAAAAAAGATCTTGCAGCAGGCCAAAGGCTATTGGGGTACCAAGAGCAAACTGCATCGCGCCGCCAAAGAACAGGTCATTAAATCTCTGGCCTACGCTTATCGCGACCGGAGACAAAAGAAACGGGAATTCCGCAGCCTGTGGATCATCCGCATCGGAGCCGCGGCCAAGCAGCATGAGTTCTCCTACAGCCGATTGGTAAGCGGCCTGAGGAAAGCAGGAGTCGCCTTGGACCGAAAGTCCTTGGCGGATGTCGCGGTCCGTGACCCCAACGGTTTTAAGCAACTCGTGGAAACTGCGCGGGCCGCCACGGCAAAGTAAACGCTCACTGTACCAAGCTTTGCAGTCTACAACTTGGGGAAATGAAAAAAGGCCGGGCCTTTTTCATTTCCTCTTTGTTTTTGCCTGTACGTTTATCCCCGCTTAAAATGACGACGGCCATGCTGGAAAACGCACATCCATTGTGGGAACAGTTCCGTCAGGAATTACAATCAGTCTCGAGCCTGGGACAGTGGACTCAATTAAGGGACCGCTATCTGAGCCGTCAGCGCGGCCTCATCACTCTGGAAGTCAAGAAGCTGGGAAGGCTCTCTGCTGAGGAGAGGCCTTCGGCCGGACAACGGTTAAACGTACTGAAAGTCCAGGTTGAAAAAGCGCTTGAAAACCACTATCAGCTTCTTAAAGAGCAGGAACGCTTCCGGCAACTTCAATCAGAGCGCATCGACGTGACGCTGCCGGGCTACTACCCCCGCCGCGGCAGAATTCACCCGCTGCGACGTATCCAGCGGGAAATGGAAGAAATTTTCATGCGCATGGGCTTCCAGGTGGCCCTCGGTCCCGAACTTGAGTGGGACTATTACAACTTTGAAGCCTTGAACATGCCTCCGGGCCATCCGGCTCGCGACACCCAGGACACCCTCTATATTACTGAGAACCTGCTCTTGCGGACCCATACTTCTCCCGTTCAGATCCGGACCATGCAGCAGCAGCCGCCGCCGGTCAGAATCGTTGTCCCGGGGAAGGTTTTTAGAAGAGATGCAGTCGATGCCACGCACAGCCCAATGTTTCACCAGATGGAAGGACTGGTAGTGGATGCGGGCATTACCTTTGCAGACTTAAAAGGGACGCTCGAGGCCTTTTTGAAAGAGCTTTTTTCTCCGCAGACCCGGGTGCGTTTTCAGCCCAGCTACTTCCCATTTGTTGAGCCCGGGGCGGAAGTCGTCATCAGCTGCATTTTTTGTTCCGGCACGGGCTGTCGTGTCTGCAAGCAAAACGGCTGGATCGAAGTCATGGGCGCAGGCATGGTCCATCCCAAGGTCCTGCAAAAAGTCGGCTACGACCCGGAGACATATACCGGCTTTGCATGGGGCATGGGGATCGACCGCATTGCAATGCTCAAATATCAAATCGACGATCTCAGGATTTTCTTCGAGAATGATGTCCGCTTTCTTAGCCAATTTTAGTATCTTCCATGAGAATTAGCCTTAATTGGTTAAAGGAATACTTAAATCCACCGGACCTCCCCGTGCTGGAACAGGAACTGATCCATCGGCTCACAATGATCGGGCTTCCCGTTGAGTCGACTGAAAAACAGGGAGATGATGTGATTCTGGACCTGGAGATTACAACCAACCGTCCGGATTGCCTCAACCATCTGGGTGTGGCCCGTGAAGTGGCCGCTCAGCTAGAGCTTTCCGTACAGCCTCCTGAATCGTCTCATGTAGTGGGGCTCGAGATGGGAAAGGTTGAAGTGTCTATTGAGAATCCTGAGGAGTGCCCGCGATATGCGGCCCGCCTGGTAAAAGATGTCACGGTTGCGGAGTCGCCCCGTTGGCTGCGGCAGCGACTCGAGGCAGTCGGTCAAAGGCCGATCAATAATCTGGTTGACGTCACCAATTATGTGCTTCTCGAACTCGGACACCCTTTGCATGCCTTTGACTACCACAAATTGCAGGGAGGTTGCATCGTAGTGCGTCTGGCACGGGAAGGGGAGACCCTTCAGACCCTGGATGGCATAAAGCGGGCGCTCGACGCATCGATGCTGGCGATTTGCGATGCCAGCCGCCCGGTGGCCCTTGCGGGAATCATGGGAGGAACTGAAAGTGAAATATCAACGGCCACGCGAACAGTTCTTCTGGAGAGTGCTTATTTCAAGCCTTTCTCGATACGGGCAACAGCTAAGAAACTGGGCATGCGAACCGAAGCTTCCTACCGTTTTGAACGGGGCGCAGATCCTGAAATTCCGGTGAAGGCTCTTAACAGGGCCTGTCGACTCATTGAGCAGCTGAATGCGGGCAAGACGGCCGGTCCCCTGATAGATCTTTATCCGGGACGGGTGGAGAGGCAGCCCATTCGTCTGCGCCGTCAGCGCATCAAGCAGGTCATCGGGGTCTCTTTTGAGCCGGCTTTTGTCGAGGGGTTGCTGACGCTGCTCGGATTTGAGATCGTTTCTTCCCAGCCAGAGGAGTGGGTGGTCCAGCCCCCCACGTTTCGGGCCGACATCGAAATCGAGGACGATTTGGTGGAAGAAATTGTCCGCCACTATGGATATGAGCGCATTCCGAGCACCTATCCTTCTCCGGGTCTTCCTGAAAAGGCACTGAACTATCCCAGGCAGGAGAGCGTCTTGATCGAAGGCTTGACCGCCTCTGGTTTCTCGGAAGCCGTCAATTATATCTTCAGCACCCCCGTGCAGGAGGCCGAATTTTGGGGCGAATCTCGTCCCATGATCCCGATTGCCAACCCACTGACTGAAGAAGATAGCCATTTGCGCACTACCTTGATGGCCGGCTTGTTGACTTCTCTGCGCCGCAACTTCAACTACGGAAATCATGAGGTCCGTTTGTTTGAGATCGGCAAGGTATTTATTCCCGGCACGTCCGGGCGTCTGGAGGACTTCAGGGAATCCAACCGGCTGGGACTGGTGGCCAGTGGAGTGAGCTATGCAGCCTACTGGAGTGCCGCACGCGATGAGCTGAACTTTCTGAATATCAAAGGAATGCTCGAGTCCTTTTTCTCGGAATTGGGAATTGAAGCTGATTTTCGACCTGCGACGGGTTTCGGATTCCTACATCCGGGAGTCTCGGCGGAGCTTTCCATTAACGAGCAGCCCGTGGGATGGGCGGGAGAGCTTCATCCCCGGCTGAAAGATTCTTTCAAGTTTGTGCAAAGGGTGTTTTTAGCCGAGTTGAACCTGGACCCGGTTTATGCGCTCCCCTTTCCTGAGCCCTTTTACGAACCCCTGTCCCGCTTTCCTGCCGTCGAGAGGGACATCTCTTTTCTGATTGACAAGACGAAGGAATACGGTAAACTAAAACGTGCAATTAAGAGTGTGAACTGTCCGGATTTGAAGGACATTCAACTTATTGATCTCTATCAAGGCTCCCGTCTTCCCGAAGGCAAGGTTAGCCTGACCATACGGCTGGCCTTTCAAAACCCGGAACGTACGTTAACTCAACAAGAAGTTAACCAGTACTGCGAGTCGGTTCTTGCTCTGCTGCGGTCCAGGTTCGCCGCCGAGGGACGTTCATAGCACCGCTTTGGAGGTAGCTGGTGTCTGACGATGCTTTTATCCGACTCCAGGAACGGGTTTTCCGGGCAGTTGAGGTTCTTAGAAACCTTCAAAAGCAAAATGCGAGTTTGAAACAGGAAGTGGAACAACTTAGACGAGACCTGGAGGAACTGAAGAAACAGAGCCAGTTTAATAGCCAAATGGTCGAGCGGTTGCAAAGCGACCGTCTCAAAATCCGGGCCCGGGTGGAGCGAATTTTGAAAAACGTCACCGCCCTGGAGGAACCATCTGGAGAATCAACCTTGTGGGCTGAGAAGAAAAATGGGTGAGACTTCAGAGTCGATCACTGAGGTAAAGATCTTCAATCAGACGTATTCGGTTCGCGGCCGGACTGACAGCGACTACATCCGCGAACTGGCAAATTATGTCCATGGAAAGATGACTGAAGTTTCCGAATACACATCCACTGTCGACAGTCTGAAAGTAGCGGTATTGGCAGCGTTGAATATTGCCGATGAGTTGTTTTTGAGCAGGCAGGAACTGGCGGTGCTCGAAAAGAAAAGAAACGAGGAACTCGCGGAATTAAGCTCTCAGCTTGAGCCGCTTTTGGAAGCCAGATTGCCTTGACCCTATCCTTGGGCTGCGACTAAAATCTTACTCAGCCCCTGCAATGTGCGTGATGGTGTAAAAGATTGATCCAACAGCTTCGCGAAGGGAACTCGGGTCCGCTTGCTGTGTGCAATCCCATTACGGGAATTGCCTAAGGCAAGAGGCAGAGTACCCACCTGCTTGAGCAGGTTCAGTCTCGCGAGCCACACGGCAACGCGGGGGGCTTCCCCCTTCTGATTCTCCCGGTTCCACGCAAACGGGAGTTCCCTATGAGTGATATAGGTATCGTACTGACCGCCATCTCGGCGGCAGCTTTGATAATCCTCTGGTACGTTTTGAAGATGCGTGGCATCGACCGTAAGCTGGCAGAAGTCCGTCAGCAAGCCGCGGAAATAAAATCGCGGGCGCAGGAGGATGCAGAACGGCTTCAGAAGGAAAAGCTTCTCGAGGCCCAGGACCAGATTTTTCAACTTCGCTCTGAGGCTGAGAGAAAGATGCAGGAGCAAAGGCGCGAGGTACAAGCCATCGAACGCCGTCTTTCTCAAAAGGAAGACCACCTTCACAAGCGTGAGCAGACTTTGCTTCAAAAAGAGAAAGAGCACGAGCGGCGCCTTCGCGAGCTTCAAGCCAAGGAACGGCGCGTGGACGAAGCGGAAAAACGTTCTCGGGAACTGGTCCTGGAGCAGGTTCAGCGTCTGGAGTCGCTTGCGGGGATGACCAGCGAGGAAGCCAAAAAGGTTCTATTGAAGTCTATAGAGGCCGATATTCTCCGTGACAGTGCCTTCCTGGCCAAGCGAATCGAGGAGGAGGCGCGCGAAAAGGCTGAACGTGAGGCGCGAAAAATCATCACCCAGGCTATCCAAAGGTGCGCCGGCGAACATGTGGTGGAATCAACCGTGTCGGTAGTGGATCTTCCAAATGATGAGATGAAGGGCAGGATCATCGGCCGGGAAGGACGAAACATCCGTGCGCTGGAGCAGGCTACGGGCGTCGATTTGATCGTAGACGATACGCCCGGGGCCATCATCTTGTCCGGCTTTGATCCATTGCGCCGCGAAGTGGCCAAACTGGCCATCGAGCGTCTGATCAAGGATGGTCGCATCCACCCGGCTCGAATAGAAGAAGCGGTGGGTCAGGTCCAGAAAGACTTGGAGAACAGGCTGGTAGAGGAAGGGGAACAGGTTGCCTTCGAGTTGGGGATCCATGACATCGCGCCTGAATTGATACGGTTGCTGGGGCGCCTTCGCTATCGAACCAGCTACGGTCAGAATGTCCTCTACCACAGCCGGGAGGTGGCTTACCTGGCCGGAATCATGGCCCGGGAGATTGGCGCCAGGGTCAACGTGTGCAAGAGAGCCGGCCTGCTTCACGACATCGGAAAAGCCATCGACAGGGATATGGAAGGAACGCACCTCCAGCTTGGAGTGGAACTGGCGCGAAAACACGGCGAAAGCAAAGACGTCATTCATGCCATCGAAGCCCATCATTTCGACGTGGAATTCCGCACTCCTGAAGCCGTTCTGGTTCAGGCCGCAGATGCTTTGTCAGCAGCCCGCCCCGGGGCCAGACGTGAGGTCCTGGAAAGCTATGTGAAGCGGCTGGAGAAGCTGGAGGAGCTTGCTGCTTCCTTTTCAGGTGTGGCTAAGGCCTTTGCGCTTCAAGCGGGAAGGGAAGTCCGTGTCATTGTTGAAAGCAGCAAAGTCTCTGATGAACAGGCGTTCTGGCTTACTAAAGATATTGCAAAAAAGATTGAAAACGAGCTGCAATATCCGGGACAGATCCGAGTCACCGTCATTCGCGAGATGCGAGTTGTTGATTACGCCAAGTGAAGATTCTCTTTGTAGGAGACGTAGTGGGAAGGGCAGGAAGGGACATTCTCCGCGAATGCCTCGCCCGAATCCAGCAGGAGAACCACATTGATTTCACGATTGTAAATGTCGAGAACGCCGCGGGAGGCTTTGGGATCACCCCGGCGCTGGGTGCGGAGATCCTGGCACTGGGCGTAGACGTCATGACCTCAGGAAATCACGTTTGGGATCGCGGAGAAGTCATGGAGTACTTGCAGAGAGAGCCGCGTCTGCTTCGTCCCGGCAATTATCCGGGAGCGCCCGGCCAGTTTTCCTACGTGGGGGAGTCGGCGGCTGGGACTCCCGTTGCTGTTCTCAACGTGCAAGGTCGCGTTTTCATGCCGTTGATTGATTGCCCTTTTCAGTTCGCAGATCGTGAAGTGCCCAGGCTGCGCCGCAAAACGTCGGTGGTCATTGTGGATTTTCATGCCGAGGCCACTTCTGAAAAGATGGCGTTTGGCTGGTTTTTGGATGGAAAGGTCAGTGCTGTGGTTGGAACTCATACCCACGTACCGACCGCTGACGGCCGGGTGTTGCCCGGCGGCACAGCTTTTGTGAGCGATGTGGGCATGACCGGTTCTTTTGATTCGGTAATCGGTATGACGGTGGAATCTTCTCTGTCGCGTTTTCTTACCGGTCTGCCTTCCAGGTTTGAGCCTGCTGTCGGCTTTCCGCGCCTTTGCTCGGTGATTCTCGACGTGGATGAGTCTTCCGGCACAGCCCGATCCATCCGGCGCTCGGACGTAGAGCGGTAAGGCCGTCCCTGGCAAATTCCCGTCGCTACCACTGCGAACAATTTTTTGCAGCATCCTGCTGCTTTCGGGCGATGCTAAAGAAGATCCCTCAGAAATTTGCCGGTATGAGAGCCTTTGTGGCACGCGATCTGCTCTGGGGTTCCGGAGGCAATCAGATAGCCTCCTTCGTCACCGCCCTCGGGGCCCAGATCAATCACCCAATCGGCGGATTTGATCATGTCGAGATTGTGCTCGACCACGATAATCGAGGCACCCCGCCGCAGTAGGTTTTCCAGAGCCCTGAGGAGCTTGGCTATGTCATCGAAGTGAAGACCGGTCGTGGGTTCGTCAAAAATGAACAAGGGCCTGGCCGAGGTATTGCGCGACAGATAGGCTGCAAGCTTAAGACGCTGCGCTTCACCGCCTGAAAGCGTGGTGGCGGACTGGCCCAGGCGGAGGTAACCTAAACCCACCTCCTGCAGTACCTTGAGCTTTCTTACCAGGGGCGGGTGCTGCTTGAAAAATTCAAGAGCCTGTTGCACGGTCAGATCGAGCACCTGGTTGATATTTTTCCCGCGGTAGCAGATCTCCAAAACCCGATTCTTGAAACGCTTTCCCTGGCAATCCTCGCAGACCAGTTCGACATCAGCTAGAAATTGCATCTCCACCACCACTGTCCCTGCGCCCTGGCAGGTGTCGCACCTGCCATGCGGAAGGTTGAACGAGAAATCTCCGGCACTGAAATTCTGAGCACGGGCTTCACGCAGTGAGGAAAAGATACGCCGGATGTCGTCGTATGCCTTCAGGTACGTTACGGGATTGGAACGCGGCGTTTTCCCGATCGGACTCTGATCCACCATGATCACCTCGGTGATGCGTTCCGCTCCCTCAACCGAATCATGCTTTCCGACGGCATCCCTCCACTCCCCTTTCATTTTCTTGAGGGCGGCATAAAGAACGTCATACACCAGGGTGGACTTACCGCAACCCGATACGCCGGTCACGCAGACCAAGATCCCCAGGGGTATTTCCACGGTCAGATTTTTAAGGTTATGATGGCGCGCGCCTCGAATGATCAGACGCTGGCCTGTGCTGGACCGCCGGTACACCGGCGTGGGAATTTTCAGGTTGCCTTCCAGATACCTCCCGGTCATGGAAGCGGAGTTTTTCAGCAGAGAATGGAGACTGCCGGAGTGAATGAGTTCCCCTCCCAACTCTCCGGCGCCGGGGCCGAGATCGACTACATGGTCTGCCGAGTGGATCATCTCCCGCTCATGCTCAACAACCACCACGGTGTTGCCCTTGTCGCGAAGCTCCTTGAGAATTTCAATCAGCCGGCGCTCGTCGCGTGCGTGCAATCCGATCGAAGGCTCATCCAGCACGTAAAGGGTGCTCACCAGGGAAGAACTCAGTGCCGCAGCCAGCTGGATGCGCTGGATCTCACCCCCGCTCAGGGTCGAGGTCACTCGGTCGAGCGTGAGGTACTCCAGCCCCACCCGTACTAGAAAATCGATGCGGCGGGAGATTTCTTCCAGGAGGCGCCGAGCCACCTCGTATTGTGCCGACGGCAGGTGCAGGTTCGAAAAGAAATCCTGCAACTCAGCAATGGAGAGTGCCGTGAGCTGTCCAATGCGCTTGCCGGAGACGTAAACATCCCGCGCTTCTCTGCACAGACGTTCCCCTTCACAATCATTGCAGCGCGTATAACCGCGGTAGCGGCTGATAAAGACGCGAACATGCATCTTGTACTTCTTACGGTCGAGATACCTGAAGAATCCCTCGACCCCCGGAAAGGATCCATCCCCCTTCCAAATTTTGTGGCACACCGCGCGGGGCAGGTCGCAATAAGCAATGTCGGTCGGAATTCGATTTTTCTCGGCATAAGCCTCCAGCCGTTTCTGGAAGCGCCGGTAACGTGGCTTGTTAAAGGGATCGATCGGGCCTTCGGCTAGGCTGCGCGAAGGGTCCGGAATCACCAGGCCCGGATCAATATTGATGGTGTTTCCAAAGCCCTGGCAGGTGGGACAGGCCCCGTAGGGATTGTTGAAGGAGAAAAGCCGCGGCTCCGGAGAACGGTAGGGTATTCGGCAGTACTGACACTCAAAACGTTCGGTGAAGCGCAGGAAGGGAAAATCATGATCGCCCTGGGCCGGACGGCCATGAATTTGCGCAATCTCCTCGACGGGGTCCAGCAGGTGGACCTCGGCTACGCCATTGCCCTCCGAGTAACACGTCTCCAGGGAATCAGCCAGCCGCTCGCGCGAGCCCTCATCAAGAACCAGCCGATCCACCAGCACCTGAGCTTGCTGAAGCTCTTGCAGGCTCCAGGATTGTGAATCGGGCAACTGGCGGATTTCAGATCCGCACAGGAGACGGTGAAACCCATGACGGATAAGATTTTGAATGATCTCCTCAATAGGGAGCGCGCGTTCGCTCCCGGCGGTTAAATCCAAGCTGCTGCCCCGGAATGGAAAGGCGAGATACACCCGCACGCCTGCAGGAAGTCTTAGCAGTTGCTCGATAACTTCTTCAATGGTGTCCTTTTTAACCTCACGGCCACATTGACGGCACAGGATGATTCCGGCCCGCGAATAAAACAGGCGCAAATAATCGTAGATCTCGGTGACGGTTCCCACGGTGGAACGGGGATTGCGCGAGGTGCTTTTCTGGCGAATGGAAATGGCCGGGCTGATTCCCGTGATTTCGTGTACCCTGGGCCTTTCTATTCGCTCGAGAAACTGCCGGGCGTAAGCCGAGAGTGATTCCACGTAGCGGCGTTGGCCTTCTGCGTACAGGGTGTCGAACACCAGGCTGGATTTTCCAGAACCGCTCACGCCGGTCACCACCGTGAGGTGGTTGACGGGAATTTCCACGTCAATTCGCTTTAAATTGTTCTGTTCGGCGCCCAGGATTCGGATCAAGCCGTCAGAATCACCTTTGGTGGTCATGGAGAACTTCTCAGTCTATTCAAAAGTGACTACCAGATCAATTGATCCCGTGGTCTTTCAGCGGTGGTTAGGCTCGTTTGTTTGCAGGGGGTTTGTTATAGTGGTCGGAATGCAGATTAAATCCGCTGTTCCCAGCGCTGCTCTTCCTGAAGGGATTGTCCGTTTGGAAGTGCAGGGGATCGAAGACCCGTCCGCAGTGAGGGTAGAGGTGGGCGGAGTACGGGCCGAAATCGTAGGGGCATCGAACCGGGCATTGACCATCCGCATTCCGAATGGAGCAGGTGACGGCATCGTGGCTCGAAACGCTCAGCAGTGCCGGCTTGATTTTCGTGTGGGTCAGGTATTGGCCACCGAACTGCACCCGGTGGCGAGTCCGGTGGTTGACACAAATGGCAACATTTACGTGACCTATAGCGGGAGGCGGGGCGAAAAGGTGCCCTTCAGCATTTTTCTTATATCAGCCGAAGGTGAAAAGCAGCCTTTTCTCGCTGATATCACCAACGCTACCGGCATGGCCATAGGGCCAGACAATCGCCTGTACATCACCAGCCGCCACAGCGGCACCATTTATCGCTCGAGCTTTGACAAACGGGTGGAAAAATTCGTCGAAGGTTTGGGCCTGGCTACCGGTATCGCCTTTAATTCGAGGGGCCAGCTACTTGTGGGTGACCGCGGCGGAAACATCTACCGTATCAATCCAGAGGGGGAAACCGCCTTGCTCTGCCAACTGGAACCCAGCATTTCCGCCTACCATCTGGCAGTGGATCGGGATGACGTTCTGTACGTCACAGGTCCGACGCTGGCCACTCAAGACTGCATTTACAGGATTTCACCTGATGGTGATGTGGAAACTTATTTCAAGGGACTGGGCAGGCCGCAGGGCATTGGATTTGACGCGGAAGGCAGGCTTCAGGTGGCGGCATCTTATTTGGGCAAAAAGGGTCTATATACTTTTTCTTCAAAGAACCCGGAACTCACCGTGGCCGGACCTATGCTGGTTGGCTTTGCATATGATTTTTCACGCAAACGCCTCTACATGGTGGACAACGAAAAGCTTTACATGCTTTCCACAGTGTCCAGCGCCTCGGGTTGTCAATAAGCCAAGTGTAATCGGAGCGCACGAAGCGGAGTCCGCGCTTTTGGAGTGCAGCAACAGGTCGCCTTTTTTCTCTGCGGGCGACGCGTCGCCCGCCCCCAATCATGGTGGGTTGTTTTAGAGTTTGTGACCGTGACCCCTCCAGTAGGGCTCGAAGCGGAATTCTACGAACCTCACATGGCTTGCTGGAGACACCGCTGTTCATGCCGGTGGGGACACTGGCCGGCGTTAAGGCAATGCCACACGAATTCCTGGAACAGCTGGAAGTCTCCCTAATTCTCGGAAACACTTACCACCTGTACCTAAGGCCCGGACATGAACTGATCAAGGAGCTGGGAGGACTGCATCGTTTCATGAGTTGGAATGGTGCGATCCTGACGGACAGCGGCGGCTACCAGGTCTTCAGCCATCAGGCGCTGCGGCGGATCAGCGACGAAGGTGTTGAATTTCAATCCCACCTGGACGGGAGTTCTCACTTTTTCAGCCCCGAGAAGTCAATCGAGATTCAGGAAGCTTTGGGGGCTGACGTGATAATGGCTTTTGATGAATGCACTCCCTATCCAGTCACTGAAAAAGAAGCGCGGGAATCGATGCAAAGGTCGATGCTCTGGGCCAGGCGCTGTCGAGAGGTCCATTCGCGACCGGAACAACTTCTGTTCGGCATTGTGCAGGGGAGCGTCTTTCAAGAGCTTCGAGAAGAAAGCCTGGAAAAGATCCAGGCTCTGGACTTCGCGGGCATCGCGATAGGCGGCTTGAGCGTGGGTGAGCCGAAAGCGCTCATGTACGAGGTGATTGAAGGGTTGGCACCGCTTTTGGATGAAGAGCGGCCCCACTATCTCATGGGCGTGGGAACCCCCCTGGATCTCTTTTTCGCTGTCCGCAACGGCATGGATATGTTTGACTGCGTGCTACCGACGCGCAACGCCCGGAACGGGAGCATCTTTACCTCAAGCGGAAAGATTAGCATTAAAAACAGCCAGCATAGGGACGAAGCAGGACCGCTGGATCCCAACTGCAGCTGTTTTGTCTGCCGCCGTTACAGCCGCGCCTACTTGCGGCATCTTTTCCTCTCCGGAGAAATCGCGTCGAGTGTCTTGAACACCTACCACAACCTCCACTTTTACCTTGACTTAATGAGGAAAATTCGAGAAAGTATTCGGTTTCATTCACTGGAAGAGCTTGAGCAACGGTTTCGGTCGGGTTACGAATCCTCCTCGGAGATCTGATATATTTCTATTTCTTGTTGTTGATTGGCATTTGAACTTGAGATGACTACGAACCTCATTCTGGCTCAACAAAGCCCCTCGCCTGCTACGGGTGCGCTGGCCAGCTTTCTTCCGCTCATTCTGATTGGATTCATTTTCTATGTCCTGATATTCCGCCCCATGCGAAAGCGGCAGCGAAAGCTGGATCAGGTGATTTCAAGTTTGAAAAGCGGAGACCGCGTCATTACCACCAGCGGCATTTACGGTACCGTGGCTGCAGTGAAGGAGAACACCATCCTTCTCAAGATAGCAGACCAGGTGAAGATTGAAATTGCGAAAAATGCGGTGGCCTCTCTGCAAAGCGGACCGGAAAGTTGATCCGTGTTTTGCGTTTGTCTCGCCTTGAGCAGATTTCTAAGGAATAAAGTGTTTCGATGAAAAAGAACCTGCAATTCAGGTTGATAGTGATTCTGGCGGTGATCGTAGGCTGTGTGGTCGCCCTCTTGCCCAGTCCTGGGGAACGTATTAATCTCGGACTCGATCTAAAAGGGGGCATCCATCTTGTCCTAGGGGTTCGGACTGAGGAAGCGGTTGAAGCGGAAGTAAATCAAACCCGTGATCGGATGGAGACCGATCTCCGGGAGAAGAAGATTCCGCTGCGGGAAAGCCGTGTGACATCGTCTTACCAGATCGAGCTGCTTGGAATTCCCGAGGACCAGCGCAGAGCCGCTGAGCAGTATTTGGAAGAGTATTCCGGCAGTTGGACCATCAACCGGCGTTTCAGTTCCGGGGAAGTAGATTTTGTGGTGGAGATGATGCCGGTGGCCCGTCGTTCCCTTCAGGAGCTCACAGTCCGTCAGGCGCGTGAGACCATTCAGAAGCGTGTCGATCAATATGGCGTGGCGGAACCCACCATTACCATCTACGGCAGCGGCAGCGTCAAGGATCAGATTATCGTCGAGTTGCCCGGAGTCGATGACCCTGATCGCGTCATTAATTTGATTGAGAGTACGGCGCGTCTCGAGCTCAAGCTGGTCCACCCCACCCTGGGAGGGCCGTTTGCAAACGAACAGGCAGCAATTCAGGCACACGGCGGCCGGTTGCCGGAAGATTATGAAATGGTTCCTTATCAGGATCCGACGGAGACGGCCGGTCAAACCATGTACATGGTCGTCAAGAAAGCGGCCTCCATCACCGGGCAGCACCTGAAAAACGCCAGGCGGTCGGAGGACTCGCTCACCGGACGTTCGGAGGTGGTTTTTTTCCTGAACTCGGAAGGAGTGCGTCTCTTTAGTCGAACCACGGAGCAAAACGTGGGCAACCGCCTGGCGATTGTCTTGGATGGCGAGGTCCGGTCGGCTCCCAATATCAGCGAACGCATTAATACCGACTCCGCCCGCATCACCGGCAGCTTCAGCGCCGAGCAGGCGGATGATCTGGCTTTGATTCTTCGTTCGGGCGCCCTGCCGGCTTCCATCGCCATCTTGGAGCGCAGGAGCGTCGGACCTTCGTTGGGACTCGATTCGATCTGGAGCGGGGTTACGGCCTCGGTGGCGGGCTTGGCGCTCGTGGTCCTGGCCATGTTGATCATCTATCGGCTCTCCGGCGTCAATGCCATCATCTGCCTGGTGATCAACGTGCTCATTCTTTTGGCTGCGCTGGCTTATTTCAACGCCACCCTGACGCTTCCAGGGATAGCCGGGATCATTCTCACTATCGGCATGGCAGTCGATGCCAACGTACTGATTTTTGAACGGATCAAAGAAGAGTTGCGTTTAGGAAAAACCATTCGGAGCGCACTGGACGCCGGATTTTCGCGGGTGTTCTGGACCATTATGGACACCAACCTGACCACGTTGATAGCTGCATTGTTCCTTTTTCAATTTGGTACGGGCCCGATTCGCGGCTTTGCGGTGACCTTGGCGGTGGGTCTTGTCGCTAATATTTTTGCGGCAACTTTCGTTTCGCGAACGCTCTTTGATTCCATATTACAGCGCCGCCAGGTCCAACGGATTTCCATTTAGAGAAAAATTGGAACCAATAGAGATTGGCGGTCTCTAACACACTTTAGAAAAATGGAGCTTCTTAAAAACCCTCAGGTGGATTGGCTAGGAAAGAAATACATTTTTATCTTCATTTCTTTAATTGTCATAGGAACAGGCGTGGGTTCAATGATACTGAAGGGAGGACTGAATTACGGTGTCGATTTTACAGGCGGCACGCTGGTGTATGTAAAGTTCAAAAATAGCCCTCCACTGGAACACATCCGTTCCGCTCTCTCCCGCGCCGGCTTACGCGCTGAAGAAGTCACCCAGTTTGATGAGGCCTGGAAAAATGAAATCCAGATTCGCATCGGGGGTCAGACACAAGATCAGAATCTCGGCACGGAGAGTTCAAGGATCCACGAGATTCTGCGTCGTGAGTTGGACGCCGGCTTTGAGGGGAAAAACGATCTGAACAATCTGTCCACCAAGGCCCTTTCAGCGCGCTTGCAGGAATTGGATCCCGACAACATGCGAGGCAAATCCCTGACGGAGGCAATCAACCACTACGATGCCCAGGCTAAACGCGTGACGGATCTTAGGACACGCCAGGGCGGAATCTTGCAGGATTTTTCCCCCTTGGAGCGACTGGGGCTGAGCAGCAACGTCGTAAAGGCGCTAAAGGAGGATTTCTATCCGGGAAGCTTTACCATACTTAGCGTGGAAAGCGTCGGACCCAAAGTGGGGCAGGAACTTCGCGACAGGGCTTTTAATGCTATTTTGTTTTCGTTAGCGGGAATGTTGATTTATATTGCCCTGCGTTTCCGGCCCATCTTTGGTGTCGCAGCCGTGATTGCGCTGTTTCACGACGTGCTCGTTACTGTGGGAATATTTTCGTTGATGGGCAAAGAGATCTCTCTCACCGTGGTGGCGGCGCTGCTGACGCTGGTAGGCTATTCCATCAATGACACCATCGTCATTTTTGATCGGGTTCGTGAGAACCAGAGGATAATGAAACGGAGTAGCAGTCTGGCGAGCATTATCAACACCAGCATCAATCAGACTCTGAACCGCACGATTTTGACGTCGGGCATGACGTTTCTCGCCGTATTCTCGCTCTACATGTTTGGGGGAGAAGTGCTCAGCGGTTTCTCGTTCGCGCTGGTGATTGGTCTAATCACGGGAACTTATTCCACCTTAGGGATCGCCAGCCCCATCGTTGTCTGGTGGCAGAACTTTTCGGACCGGCGCAAGGCGCACACATGAGAGGGGTTGTAAGTTAAGTGGTTGATTTTACATGGGTTATCTTTGAAGTAATGGGTAAAAAATATTCTTGACTCATCCGGGGGCGAATAGTAAGATCGCTCGGTTGTGGGTGCTGCAGGCCTACCTGTAAAATCCGGGCTTCGCTTCTTTCAAATTCAAGAGTCAGGATACGAAAGGACGACATAAAAGATGTTCGATAATCTTATAGAATCGTCACCGCATCGCGTGGGGGCTGGAAGGAAGAGCACCTTTTTGGTGTCCTTAGTCATCCATGGCATCGTTGTTCTGGCGATCGTTATCGTTCCGTTGATCTACTACCAGGCGCTCCCGGAGCGGGAACTGTTGACGTTCCTGGCACCGCCGCCGCCACCACCGCCGCCGCCGCCACCACCGCCGCCACCACCACCAGAGCAGCAAGTGATCCCTCGGGTTCAGGAAGTGAGGCTCGACCCGACGAAGTTCCAAGCGCCCAAAGAGATTCCTAAAGAGATTCCTCCTCCCAGTGATGATCTGCCGACCATTTCCAGTGTGGTGGGTCTGGGTGGAGCAGGAGGCGTTCCGGGTGGAATCGTTGGTGGCGTCCCTGGAGGGATGGCAGGAGGCGTGTTGGGAGGTGTGCCCTCCGCAGCGCCGCCGCCGCCGCCACCCAAGGTGAAAAAGGAACCGATCCGCGTGGGCGGAAATGTGCAGTCCTCGAAACTGATCCAGCGAGTGGAACCAGAATATCCTGAACTGGCTAAGAGAGCGCGTGTGTCGGGGGTGGTCTTGCTTCAGGTCACGGTGGACGAGGAAGGAAACGTTTCCGAGGTGAAGCTTATCCGCGGCCATCCACTGTTGAATCAGGCGGCTGTTGATGCCGTCAGCAAATGGAGGTATTCGCCGACTTTGTTAAACGGCGAGCCGGTGCCGGTCATTGCGACGGTCACGGTTAATTTTGTTCTTCGGTAGCAATTTTTTACGCAACAACCAACATTCGTTTAAACGGAGGTAAAAATGGGCGTTAGTTTGGCAGAAATGTGGGGTCAGATGGGATTTCTTGCGAAGGCGGTGGTCTTCATTCTGATTGCCATGTCCATCTGGTCGATTGGAGTAATGTTCGAGCGTTACTTTACGTATCGTGCCGCGCGTAAAGAGTCACGGGAGTTCGCTCCTGCAGTTGCGGAAGCTCTCAAAAACGGAAACATCCGCGAGGCGATTGAGATCGCTGAGCAGAACAAGAAGAGTCACCTGGCCAAGGTCGTAGCTGCCGGTCTACAGGAATTCCAATCGCATCAGGGGAGTACGGCCATATCAGGTGATACTATCGAGGCCTCTCGCCGCGCTCTTCAACGGGCGACCGCCATCGGGATTGAAGAATTTAAGCGTGGTCTGGGGTCTCTGGCGACGATCGGAAGCACGGCTCCTTTCGTAGGTCTTTTTGGAACCACCGTCGGTATTATTAACGCTTTTGCCGGCATGAGCCAGGCCGAGGACACCGGGTTGGCCGCTGTGGCCGGTGGTATTGCCGAAGCGCTGATCACCACTGCCTTTGGACTCTTTGTGGCTATTCCTGCCGTATGGATGTACAACTATTTCACTGGAAAAGTGGAGTCCTTTATTGTGGAAATGGACAACTCCTCATCCGAGTTGATCGATTATTTCCTGAAGCGAAAGGGGCATTAACATGGCAATGGCGACAGGCGGAGGTTCGGGTATCAGCGGGGTAACGTCGGATATCAACGTTACTCCAATGGCTGATATCATGCTCGTCCTCCTGATCATTTTCATGATCACGACCCCACTGCTTCAGGAAGGTGTTTACGTCAACAAGGCAAAAGCTCGCAATGCAGTGGAAGCTCCTGAAGCAGAGGCTGAGGACGCAACGGAAGTGACCATCACCCGTGACCAGGCTATCTACGTCAACAAGGAGCCGATTGCGGAGGAGCGCTTGATTGAGACACTGACGGACAGGGTGGCGCTGGCTCCTGATAAGCCCTTGTTTGTGAAGGCTGACGTGGCAACCCCTTACGGCAAAGTGGTGGAGATCGTCAACAAGGCAAGGGATTCGGGGGTGGAGAAGATTGGTCTGATGGTGGATCGCGAAGCAATGGCTTCAAAGGAAGTGAGGTAATCCCTATGGCAATGAATGTGAGGGCTGGGAAAGGTCCTAAATCCGACATCAATGTCACTCCGTATATTGACATCTTGCTGGTTCTGCTCATCATCTTCATGGTCATTCAGCCGTTGACACAGTACAACCTGGAAGCGCGAGTTCCTCAAAAACCTCTGGAAGATCTTCCCGAAAACGTCATTGTTCGTTCTGATGCTATCGTCATCTCTATTGACGTTCGCGGCGGTTTACGAATTAATCAGGATGATGTGACCTTGAACCAACTGGGTCAGAGGCTTTTTGACATCTACAGTGCTCGCGCCAACAAGAATCTGTTCATACAGGGGGACGAGAAGCTTCCTTTTGGTGATGTCGTTCGTATCATTGATATTGCCAAGGGAGCGGGTGTCGGAGATATCGGTTTACTGACGCCGATCGGCCTTTAAAACTAAAAACGGGAGCATTGGTAATGAAGTTTTCATCAAAATTATTCTTGATGGCGATACTTCTCTTGCTGCCGGTAGTGGCGGGCGGATGCACGCTCATGGACCGGCTGGAAGCTCGAGACCATCTCAACAAAGGGGTGAGCGCCTACACGGTCAAGAAATACGAGGAAGCCATCGAACACTTCCAGGAATCGATCCGGCTGGATCCTGAGTTGACCACAGCCTACCTATACCTGGCGACGGCTTATCGCGCGCAGTTTATTCCAGGTGCTCAAAGCGAGGAAAACAAGCAGCGCGCCGATCGCGCGATTGCGACCTTTCAGGAGGCTTTGAACAGAGATCCTGGAAATTCCACTGCCATGGCCAATATCGCGGGAATTTATCAGGGTCTCAACGACCATGATAGTGCCAAGCTTTGGTACAGGAAACGGATTGAAGTCGAGTCGTCCAATCCGGAGCCTCTTTATGGTATCGGCGTCATTAACTGGCAGCTCTCCTACGACCGTACCGGTGTGAATGGTGAAAACGTCGCCAATCTAACACCGGAGCAGAAGGCGGAGATCTCTCAGTTACTGGACGAAGGAATCGACGTCATGAAAAGGGCGTTGGAGCTGAAGCCGGACTACCACGAAGCCATGCAGTATCTGAACTTGCTGTACCGCGAGCAGGGCAAGCTGACGGAAGATCCTGAAGAGAGGGCCCGCCTGCAAAAGGAAGCAGACCAGTTGGCTTTAAAGGCGCTGGAGGTGAGGAAAAAGCAAGAAGAGGAAGCCGAACGTTTGCGCAAGACGTTTAGCGGCGCGGCAAAAAAAGAGTAACGTCTTCAGTTTCATCAATTTTATGTATCCCTTCGCCCGGACTGAACAGCACGGGCGAAGGGATTCTCCACCCTACGTCTCCACCCTACTTATTCAGAGATACGGCGGCGGGCCGTTGCTTTTTCCGAGGGTGACGTTGCCCGCTGTTGCGGGTCTGATCAACGTGCGGCGCCAAGCGCAGGCGTCGTCAGGGGGGGCTGGCGATGCTGAGTGGACTGTTCGTAGGCATAGGCCAGTTGAATCAGCAGGCCATCGTCGAAAGCCCTTCCCAGGAAAGTGATTCCCACAGGAAGCCGGTCTTCCGTAAAACCAGCGGGTACCGTCAAGGAAGGAACAAATACCAGGAACGTGTTGATGCTGGGTACCCCCTTGGCGTTGATGTAGGGAGGATTGATCCCCTGGCTGATGAGCGTGGGTTGGTGCTCAACCGAATTATGCACCAGGGCATCCAGCTGCAGATCAGCCATGACTTTAAGGACGTTGATCATCAGTTCCTGCCTAGCGAGCAGGTACTGGTAATGGCTTGCCGCGGCTTGATCTCGGTTAGAAGGGTCTTGCATTCTACGCTGCGCTGACGGGAACACCTTCGAGAACTCCGGATGCCGTCTCACATCCTCTCGGGAACGGTAAGGAGCATTGGGATGACGGCTGAAATAAAATTGAAAAGCCAGTTCGTCGTCGTCCGGACCAAACGCACGCAGCGCAAGCAGTTCCTTGATCCTGGGAATGATGACCGGGTCAATCACCTCAGCCCCCGCGCTCCTGAGTTCAGCTACTGCGCGATCAAAAACGACACGGACCTTGCGGTAATCATCAGAGCTCGGTTCCGATCCACTGCCGATGGATTCGCGAATGATTCCTAGGCGGGCGCTTTTCAAGCCGTCTTTCTTGAGGAATCGAGTGTAAGTCTCCGGTTTCTTCCCGAAGGCGATAGCGGCGAGGGGATCCTCGGGGTCGTAACCCACCATCACATCCATCAGACGGGCAAGATCCTCCACCGTGCGAGTCATCGGTCCTAACGAACCATTCCAGTGCGGCCAGCCGTCGTACATGCCGGTGCGGCTGATCAGCCCAGCGGAGGGCCTCATGCCGACCAGAGCGTTCCAAGTGGCAGGCCTTCTCAGAGAAGCGACCCCCTCTTCGCCCACGCCGACAGTGGCAAAATTAGCGGCAATGGCGGCTCCGGTTCCACCGGAAGAACCACCGGCCGTCCGCTCCAGGTCGTAAGGATTGCGGGTGGCCCCGAACAATGAACCGTAGGCGTCACCCGCACCCAACTCGCCTAAAGTTGCTTTGCCCAGGATAATGGCGCCTGCCTTCCTTAGCAGCTGGGAGACAAAAGCGTCTTTCGAGGGCAAAAAATCTTCCAAAACAACCGACCCCAGTGTGGTGGGCATTCCCTTCACATCGAATTGATCCTTCACAATGATCGGAATGCAGTGAAGGGAGCTGGTGGCGCCGTCTGTTCTGAAAGCGGTATCAAGCCGGTCTGCCTCTTCCAGGGCAGTCGGATCTATGGAAATGATCGAGTTCAGGGCCGGACCCTTTTTATCAAAAGCCTCAATTCGGTCAAGATACCCCTGTACTAGTTGGCGACATGTCAGACGTTTTGCCGCAAATGCCTCGTGCACTTCCCTGATGGTGACCTCCATGAGATCAAATGAAGGGTCTTGAGGAAGCGCCATCAGCGGTTGAGAGAGCGCCAAAAGCCAGCCCACACCTAATAGCAGCCCAGCTTTTTTGAAATCAAACGAGTGCAGCATTCGGTCCATCGCTTCACATCCTTTTTCTGCCGTTGTTTTGGAAAAGATGACTATGTTGAGTATCATTGGCATCGAGGGGCGGTCAAGTGAATTCTCCAGAATGGAGCAGGCCGTATGCCCCCAGAAGATAGGACAAAATAGGAGAAAAGGGATAGGGAATAAGATCGTATCCCCCTGTTAATTTACCTTGGAGAGACTTATTTAGGAACTCATCCAAGAAGACCGGTGGAAAAGCGAGGATTTCGCGGGGAAGAGAAGGATCACGTGAATGCAGGATCTGCCAGGGC
>JACQSY010000066.1 GCA_016211085.1 Acidobacteriota bacterium
GCCAAACTCTGTCGAGGTGCCTTCGTTTTTGCGCTTCGCTGCGGATTCGCGATCCCTTCAGCCCGTCAGCCAAGATCCGCCCTCCTTCAGTGTTGCCGGTGGCCGGCCCCTTCCTACTGCTAATCAACCTCCTGCACACTTCACCTGCTCAATAGTCCCTAGGACGGGCCAAACTTGGGGGAGGGCAAGGCATTTGACCTATTGATCGGATCGGCCGTGGCATGATAAGGATTAGGTTCATAGGAGGTTTTATGCGAGAAATCTGTTCTGCTTCTCTTGTTTTTATTCTTGCCGGAATGCTTTTAGTTCAACTGCCCGCACAATCGGCAGTCCGCACCGGTGAAATCACATCCATTGATGTCGCCGCCAAGACTTTTGTCGTGAAAACCTCGCGGGGTGACACCACAGTTCAAGTCGCTGACCACACCGTAATTAAGGAAGGCGAGAAAACCCTTCAACTCTCCGACTTGAAGGTGGGCGATCAAGTGAAGGTCACCGGGGAGCGCACTGAAAAGGGGGTGGATGCCCACGAAGTATTGAAGCAGGCAAAAGAATCTGAGGCAATGTAGATTCACGGCGGACGGGCGGACGCTGCTCCGCCTGTCGGCACCCTAGTGATTCCAGCCCCTTCCATCAGCAACAATCAAACCGTCGCGCATTTGTAAAATCTGGTCTCCTTTGGATCCAACTGAAGGATCGTGTGTGGCAATTACGACGGTTTTCTCGTAATCATGTGCCAGTGAGCACAACAGGTCTGCGACAATCATGCCGTTCTTGCTATCCAGGTTTCCGGTGGGTTCATCTGCCAGAATCAAGGGAGGATCATTGACCAGGGCAATGGCGACGGCTACTCGTTGCTGCTCGCCTCCACTGAGTTCATCGGGCTTCTTCGAGGCCTTTTCGTGCATGCCTACCAGCTGCAGCAAAGCATGAGCGCGCTCAACGCGCTCCGAATGTTTTCTACCGGCCACGGTCATGGGAAGTTGGAGGTTATCTAGAGCAGAAAGTCCCGGGATAAGGTTATACGATTGAAATACAAAACCCACATCGTACAAGCGGTAGCGCGAGAGGTCTGTCTCAGTCGTCTGTGGCGTAAACTCCCCCACGCGTACCTCTCCCTGGTCAGGCACGTCAATTCCGCCCAGCATGTTCAGAAACGTGGTTTTTCCGCACCCGCTCGGGCCCTGTATGATGGTGACCTCGCCTTTTTTGATCTCACAGCTCACCCCCTTTAAGACCGGGTAGGTGTTTTCAGCCACCCGGTATTGCTTGGTGAGCTCACATGTTCGAATGTCCATTCCCATCCGGTTGAATAATTCTTTACTGGTCATCACTCATCAAGCCTCACTAATCGCCTCACGAGCGGTTCGACGGAACAGCCAGAGCCCGAATCCGAGAGCGACGGCAGTGAACACACAGATCAGGCCGATCACAATGGCGCCAGCCGTTCCGGAGAAAATAAATTTGTTGGACAGAAACCCGGCCACTCCATAAACCCGGGGAAGTTCCCAAACCGCCTGTGAAACTCCGTATCCCGAAACTGCACCCAGGACAATACCAATCAACACTCCGCCCAATACCGGGATTAGAAAAAGCGACAAGGTTATGCGCAGCAGAATCGGCAGTGGAACGCCGCGAAGCCTTAACAAGGCAAAGGTGCGGCGGTCGGAAATAAAATTTGCCAGAGCAATGGCAGCCACACTGGCAAGAGCCAGAATGAAGCCTCCTGCCATGTAGACTTTCATGTTCTCAAGAGCAAGAGAGATGAACATGTCTTTGCTGAGACGTTTTCGTTCCACGGCCTCCCAGCGTATCTCTTCCGGAGGAACCGGGAGCATGGCGGTAACGCGGCGGGCAAAATCATCTCCATCCAGCCCGGATCCTGTTTTGACCAGAAAAACCGTGCGGCTGGGAATCACCTTAAGTCCGGAGAGCCCTGGTATCGCTGCCAGGTCCTTTTGTGCTGTGACAATACGTGCATCCGATCCAAGCAGGTAATTTAAATAATCAATCTCGGCTGTTACAAAACCCTCCCGCTGCTGGATTCCCCGGCTGGGTTGTCCCGGCAAAAACGCCGTCATGTCATTCAGACGCACCACGATGGGCAGGTTGGACTGGTCATTCCCCAGCGCGATTCGCTTTCCCAACGGAATCGCGCGCAGCCGGAATAAGCCTTGAGAAGCAAAAATATTTCCACTTTCGAGAGAACCGATGATCGAGGAAAAGTCCCGTGTCAAACCGAGGCGATCCTCATACTCGACATCCCTGAGGTACTGCTTGGGATCATCCAGAATGTTCAGCACCAACCCACTTTGACCCGGGATGTATATTCCGGGAACATAAAACTGTTCGATGCTGTCGACCGAATCAACTTCCTCCATTTCGAGCAAACTGTCGCGGATGGCATTGAGCCTCGGAAGCAGTCGTTCCTGATAACGGGAAACCGGCTCAGCTGTAATATCTCCCTGGGTGAGGTCCGTCATGTCGAATTCCAGATGGACGTTGGAACCCAGAGAAGTGCGGATCCCGGAAAGGACGCGCCCATAAAAAATGTCGGCTGCAATTTGGGGAAGCAGACTCAAGCAAGCGGCCAGAGCGGCTACAAACAGAAGTTGGGCAATGCGCCGGCGCCCTAGAGCCATATAATGACTCACGAACCAATGCAAACGACCCACCAGCGGCGCTGACAATGCATCCAGCACTCGCTGAATCAAGCCTGCCCTCCACACCAGCAATCCAGCCAGACCGTATAGAAATAAGGGAATGGCCACAAAGTTGAGCACCGTCTCCAGTAAAGAAAGCGCTGCCCTCGGTTGGCCGCTGTTATTCACTGCGGCGAGGAGCGGAGAGTACCCCCACAACCAGGAAAGTATCTTATAGCCGCCCAGGAGCAACCCTATGACTGCCGAGAAGGCGTACAAGAATGAACGTCTCGCACTAACGAGATTTTGTTCTACGGAGGACCGAGCGCCTGCCTCGCGAGGCGTAAGCCTCCTGACGTAACCCAGGATGCTGCGCCCCGAAAGCAGGGCGAGCATCAGCCCCACTCCCAGAAACAATACGAAATAAAACACGGCGCTCAGCAAAACGTCGTAAGGAGGCGACTCGTAACCCAGCCAGGCGTAGATTGATATTGAGAGACTGCCTCCGGCCAGCAGACCGGCTACTCCGCCCGCCAGCCCGCCCAGTGCCAGTGCAAGCAGCAGCGAGTGACCGATTTGGGTCATGGGAATTCCTCGCATCAAAGCCAGGCCGAGCAATCGTCTCTCATTGAGAACCAAAAGCCGGCTGAGCGTCCGCGCCAGGATCCATCCCATCCACAGCAGTGGAACCGCGATTAAAAGCGTCGCCAGGTCCACCAGCTTTGCAATGGAGTTCATCCGTGAGGTCAGAAGATAAAGGTCGCTTCCCGCATATGAAAAAGGAGTGATCCACTGGGCACGCTCATACGTTTGCTGTACCACAGGCTTGAGGCGCAGCAGCGATCCTTCAAGGTCCCAGGAGGAAAACAAACGGTCTCGGTCCAGAGCGATTAAATGAGTCATTTCGGGAACATAGGTGGGAGGCGCCTCGCCCCCATGAACCCCTTCGGAGGTCAGCAGCAGGTGGTGGAAATGCGTAGCCATCTTCTCGAACAAATCAGGAGAGATTGGAAAAACCAGGGCCTCCTCCGGAAGATAGGAGAGCGAACCCACCTCCCGGAGCATCCATTTGTTAAACTCCTGGCGTTCGATCTGAGCCAACGATCCCACTAATCTTCCTTCGAAAACCGGGATCACAGGGCCCTCGCTGGCTTCGTGGTGATGCCCGCCCCCGTAAGAACTGCTGGAGTCCTGGACCGACAGGCGAATCATCGTGCCGTCGGCTATTCGAGAAATCTGGTCGCGAACCAGGTGGGCATGTGCGCCGACCAGGGCTCCACTGACCGGAAGGGCCCCAAGGCTGGTACGAATTTCATGAACCGCATTCTCGCCTTTCCTGAGCTCGGGTGGCAGGAGGTCCGGCAGCGAGGTGGTAATGAAAGCAACCCAGCGAATCGGAAAGGGACGCCCGTCGGCTTCCAACTTGAAAGGAGCCATGTTGCGGGCACGAAGAAAGCCGAGCGAAGCCACTGACTTCACCCCATTGAACCTGTGGTACTCGGCCTGGAGCTCGCGAAAACGATGGGTTTCAGCCCGCTGTATGATGGACACATCCCATGGAATGCGCCCCAGCTGATCGGAGACATAGGTCTGGAGGCCATACCGGGACGAAAAATAAAGGCCCGTTAAGATGGACACGGAGAGCATCGAGAGCAGGCCGTATCCCCAAAACGCACGCCTTCCAAAAATCTTTAAAAGAAACCAGTAAAGTGCCAGTTTGTCCACGCTGCAGCGGCCTCGGCGTAATTCAAAGTTCCATCTACATCCACATCATCTGCGCTTACGCCAAGCCAGAGGATAAGGGGTGTTTATATCGTTTTTAATGCCGGCTTGCAATGACAAGCGGCTTTGAACCTTTTTCTCGGTCATGTATCAGACGGGTCGATTCTCTGTTAGAAATCAGCTTCATCACATCTCTCAGCACGACTAATGCCTTAGCACATCGTGTGGTTCTCCACGGTTGTGCCTCTCTGAAGAAATCTCTAGTCTCAATCAACCAAACCAGCCATTTACCCCCCAGGTGGGTTTTTTCACCATTTACTTCGAACTTTTTTGTACCAGGCCTTCCACGACGAGATAAGGATAAAACATTGTCCACAATCCTGAACCAGCGAAGGTGTGAGATTCCCCAATCAATGGCTAAGGAATTGCTAGTGTGAAATGTAGCCGGGGGAGCTTTATCTCGAACTCAGTATTCACTTTCATCCTGCGGCAATTTGCCGGCTGTATTTCACTTTTTTTATGTTTTTCTCATTTCATCTGTTTTTTCTCGCTAAGTCTCAATTCGAGAGGAATAGAAAATGTTCAAGAAAAGCTTTCTCCTAGTGTTTCTATTGGGTGTTTCCTTATCGAGTCACTTCACGTGGGCTCAAGTGACCTCAGCCAGCATTTCCGGAACTGTTAAAGACAGCAGCGGCGGAGTCCTTCCTGGGGCAACCATCACCGTGACCAGTCTAGAAACAGGAGTGGTTCGAAACGGAGTCAGTGATGATGGAGGAAGATTTCTTGTACCGAATCTTCCTTCCGGTACCTACAAGGTACAGGCAGAACTAGTAGGTTTTCAAACCGGCGTACGCACGGGAATCAACCTCACTGTAGGAAGGGAACTGGTCGTAGATTTCTCTTTGGGAATAGGGGAGATTACGGAGAAAATAGAAGTCTCAGGCGACGCTCCGATTGTGGAAACCACCAATGCAACGCTGGCCGAATTGGTAGACGATCGCAAGGTACGTGATCTACCCCTGAATAAGCGAAGCTTTGAAGAGCTTGTCTATCTGCAGCCGAGCATTGCTCGCGTTCCAGCGGCCCAGACCACCGCTTTTTCAGGATCCACCGGAAAGATCACCTCAGCAGGTTCTCGGCTTGAATCCAATACCTTTCTCCTCGACGGGACTGACATGGCCCACATGGTGTGGGGACACACCCCTGGAAGCGTGGGTGGGTATCTGATGGGTGTTGAAACCGTAAAGGAATTCAAGGTGGTCACCACAGGCTACGACGCTCGTTTCGGAAAAACCACTGGAGCCGTGATTAACGTAGTCACCAAATCAGGCACCAATGAATTCCATGGTTCGGTATTTGAGTTCCTGCGCAATGACAACCTCGACGCTAGAAACTTTTTCGATCGAACGGTTGCTCCCGAGTTCAAGAGAAATCAATACGGGTTCACTTTCGGGGGACCCATTGCCAAAAATCGCACCTTCTTGTTCGCCAGCTACGAAGCGTTGACCGAGAGACTGGGAACGACTCAAGTCGCACAAGTACCCAGTGCTCTTGCACGACAGGGTTTGCTCGGAGATCGCACAACTGGACAGGTGTTGAACGTGGGCGTGGCTCGCGAGATCAAACCTTTTTTGGATTTGTTTCCGCTACCTAACGGGCGGGACTTTGGAGATGGTAAAGCGGAATTCCTCAGCAATCCTTCCCAACCTACCGATGAAGATTATTTTCAAATCAGGGTAGATCATCAATTCTCGGATTCCGATTCTATTTTCATCCGCTATACCTTTGATCAGGCCACCAAGTTTGTTCCCAGGGACCTGCCCAACCATGGAACAGATCTTCGATCACGAAATCAATTTGTCACCATTCAGGAAAAACACGTCTTTTCTCCAACCCTGCTCAACGCTTTTCAATTCGGGTTCAACCGTTCCACTCCGAGCTCAATTGCCACCACTCCAGCTTTTCCTTCCGGCTTTAGTGTCAACCAGTTCTCTCCTGCGGGAAATTACCCGGGCTTATTGGGAAACATTGCCATCAGTGGGTTGTCGGCACTTGGTGCCGGGAGCACAGATATCTTCCGTTTCCCTGAAAACTTATTCGAGTATTCTAACGACCTCACTTATATTCAAGGCCGGCACGAAATCGCGACCGGCGTCCTGGTCAAACGCTATCAGCATAATTGGACGCTGGACTTTTTCTTTCCAGGGGCCTACGAATTTCCCAGCTTGAGAGATTTTCTGGAGGGCAAGGCATTTGCTTATACAGGAGTCCTGCCCGGAGCAAACGCAACTCGCCATTATCGTGAGACGTTGCTGGGATTTTACGTGCAAGACAACTTTAAATTCCGTAGCAATTTGTCTCTTAACTTAGGCTTGAGGTACGAGATCAATATCAATCTCAGCGAGATCGACGGCAAGTTTGCAAAAATACTGGACCCGCTCAAAGACAAGAACGTGGTCATGGGAATGCCGGTATTTGATGAAAATCCATCCTTGAAGAATTTTGCCCCGCGAATCGGCTTGGCTTGGGATCCCCAGGGTAATGGAAAAACCGCCGTAAGGACAGGTCTGGGCGTTTTCCACGAGCAGCTTCTCGCCCATTTTTGGGGAGGGGGCCCAATCCACATGTCCCCCTTCGTAGATGTAGCGCGAATCGTGCGCCCGAAATTTCCGAACGCATTTGAAGGCGCTACGCCGCTGGTAAGATTACGGCTCCAGCCCATAAATTACTACGCAAAGCAGCCGTACATGTTGAAGTACAGTCTGGATCTCCAACGAGAAATTTTCTCAGATGCCCTTGTACGCATTGGATATGTAGGTTCGCGAGGGATTCAACTGATCAGACGCGGAGACGTAAACACGGCCTTTCCACAAACGGTGAATGGCAGGTTAGTTATCCCGCAAGCGGTCAGGCCCAATCCCATTTACGATGAAATCGGGATGTATCTTACTGACGCAAGTTCCTTCTACAACGCCTTACAGATTGGTTTCAATAAGCGTTTTAGCAAAGGATTCCAAATGCAACTTTCTTATACATATTCCAAATCGGTCGATGATTCTTCAGGCTATCAAGGAGGCGCATATAAGACTGAGTTCTCGAACCGCATTTACGTAGTCCACATGCGAAAACTCAATCGTGCTCTGTCGAGTTTCGATGTCAGAAACAACTTTAGCTTCAATTACACTCTTGACCTACCATTCGGACCCGGCCGAACGCTGGGCAGTGATTGGAGCGGGGCAGCTGCCAGGCTCATTGAAGGCTGGCAAATCAGCGGCATTGTAAGTCTCGCCGACGGCCCTCCCTTCACCCCGTTGGTCGGTTTTGATCGGTCAAACGTACTTAATTTGAATAATACGAGACCGGATCTACGACCCAACGCGGACAAGAACCCGGTCCTCGGAGGGCCCGACATGTATTTTGACCCGAATGCTTTTGTGCTTCAGCCCGCTGGCTACGTGGGAACAGCGGGTCGCAATACCATTATCGGTCCCGGTCTTGCCAATTTTGACGTCACCTTGAACAAGAACACGCGTGTTTTAGAAGGTGTTAATGTTCAGTTTCGGGCTGAATTCTTTAACATATTTAATCGACCTAACTTCGGCATCCCGATAGCCAAGATTTTCAACAGCCCCACCGGAGTTGTAGAAGGAAACGCGGGCCGAATCAATGACACGATAACGACATCCAGACAACTCCAATTTGGATTAAAGGTCGTCTTCTAATGTCGTCTTCTAATTTCGATAACAATGATCTGACTGGAATTTCGAAGTTCTTTTTTAAAGAGGAGGCGTTTTCATGACCACCACTTTCCCTGTTCTCGGCAAACTCGGCCGTTTCGCATGTTTACTCACCACAGCGTGCTTGCTGCTGACAGCGCCGGGTTGCTCCAGAAAGCAGGAAGCTGTTCAAGAAGTTCAGAAATTTGATTACCCTGCACCGCGCTACCCCAAGTATCTCGTTAACATTGAAGGCCGGGATCTCTTGCCGTCGGCCCGATTGGCCGTCCGCCAAAGTACCGGAAGAGCCCCACTGGGGAAAATGCAGAGCGGGCAGGAAGTCTATGTACTGATCAACCGCGGCCAGGACATGAAGGTGTGGGAGGCTATCAAGCAAGCGTGGGCGGAACGCGGCGTCACAGCAAAGACTTTTGGGTATTGGGACGTCATGGGTCTTACAAAGGAGGAGTACGAAGCCAGGACGAATTCCGGATGGGTTCGCGGAAATGAAGCCTGGAAAGAAATCGGTAACTTCGATGAAATTTACAAACCGTTTTTTCCGGAGAGTATCCAAAAAGAATTTGGAAATCCGGTCGGTGAAATCGCCGTGTGGTCTTACCTGATCCCTTATCTTGATAAGCATCCTGAGATCAAATACTTTTACGGAGGCACAGGGGGAGGAAGCCTTTGGCAACAGAACCTTGGCAAGCACGGCGACAAGTTCATGGGGAATTTCATGTACACGGGAGCCGTCGAACTGCTGTCGAAGGGAGCCGAGTTTCCCACTGATCTCTGGAACCTCGTAGACGAGAAAATCATCCGCCCGATCCCTTTTGTATCCGAAGTCAAATTAACTGATCCTGAAGGAACCCATCTTGAATGGACAGTCACACCAGAACAGGCAACCAAGTGGTTTGAAGAAGCAGGAAGTTCAAACCATCTCTATGTGTATCCGAATCCTTTGTATTCGTCTATGAAAGAAGGGGGGCTCATTCGAGCCCATGCCAACCATACCGGCATTTATCCAACAATGACCGTTCGTCTAAGTAAACATGGTGCCGTTGAAAAAATTGAAGGAGGCGGGCGTGTAGGAGAGTTATTTTCAATGTTGGTCAACCTGCCGAAATTTCAAACTGCTGAATTCCCAAAGGCACCATCGCCGGGATACTGGTTCTTAAGGCAGGATGGTTTTGCAACCAATCCTAAGTTCGTTAGAAACATACCCTCCTACGTCGCAGGTGAGCCGTGGTATGCCAACATTACCGAGCGAAATCGGGCTGGGATCCAACACATGGCGTTCAGCTACCCTTCTACGGATGCGGAAGATCTTGCCTATGCGAAGAAGAACGGCTATCCCGTCGACTATCACCATACCAGCCACATGCATATGTACTTTCCGACGGTACAGTGGAAGCTACGCGATACGGGGGAGTGGGTGACCATAGCTGAAAAAGGGGATGTAAAAGCCTTTGGTGATGCCGAGATCCGGGCGTTAGCTTCCAAGTATGGGGATCCTGAGCTGATCTTTCGCTACGAGTGGATCCCAGAAATCCCTGGAATTAACGCCCCTGGGGAATATGAGGAGTACGCCAGTAATCCGTGGAAATGGATCATGGAGCAGTGGGAAAGCATCGAGAACGGAAAATACCAGCACTACCTAGAGGATTACCCGACTCAGCGTGTACAAACGCAGTAAGCAGCCGGTTCGGTACTAAATTGGTGACACGCTCGATTTGCATTCTTACCAGGGAGCGTGTCACACCTATATTGATATATTTTCCTTCACGGTTCTACGACCGCAACTGAGATATTGACCAGCCTCGCTTCTGGGAAAAGTACGTCCACTCCGCCGACCGCCACGGGAATGCTGGCCTCAACTATTATCGAGCCGTGAAACGCCTCGGGCTGGGGTGGCGGCGCAGGCGGAGTGGCAATGCAGACCTCGAGAAAACGGCAGGCCTCAAAAAGAAAACTCCAAATAAATGCTGCAAATCTCCGTTGTGGTTCAGCTGATAAGTCACCCGCACAGGATTTTCAAGCTGCCACAGGAGCGCTCACTCCACTTCGCTTTGTGCGCGCCTCTGATTGTACCTACCTAAAAGCAGCGCTGAGAGCCGCCAATCCGAGGCGCGACTGGCAAGGAGCGTTCTTGCCACTTTGAAGCGCGGTCGCGGTGACTCAAACTGCCTGGTCTTTTTGCAGTGCGGCAGCGCCGCGCAGGTGGCGAAAGGTCAAGGCTGCCAACAAAACAAAGCCGACGATGCGGCTGCTCCAACCTGGAATGAACAACGCCAACGAAGACACCAGAAAGAGAACTCGCGTCAATGCCGATAGGGGTCGTCGCACGAATCCTTCCGAAGCAATGGCCAGAGCTACGACGGCCAGAATGCTGTCCAGGATCGCAAGCGCCACCTCAGCGCTGCCTCCCCTAAAAACCATTTGCGGTTTGTAAATCAAAATAAAGGGGACGATATATCCCGCCGCTGCCAGCTTCATGGCCTGCCAGGCGGTTTTCAGCATGGGGGCTCCGGCTATTGACGCAGCCACGTAAGCCGCCAGTCCGACCGGTGGCGTCAAAAAGGAGTAAGCTGCAAAATAAAGGACGAACAAATGCGCCAGTAAAGGCTCCACGCCGAGCTCTACCATGGCCGGCGCCGCCAGCACTCCCAGGAAAAGATAGCTCGCGGTCATTGGCATCCCCATCCCCAATATCAGGCTGGTGATGGCGGTGAGGATTGCGACCAGAAAAAGATCCTCTCGTCCTAGCGTGGTGAGGATTCTGGCAAAGGAAAGTCCCAGCCCGGTGTAGCTGATGACGCCAATCACCAGGCCGGCGGCCGCGCACACTGCAGTGACCTCTAACATTCCTTGCGTGACCTGCTCGAGCAGAGCGGGCGCGTTCTTTAAAGCACCGCGCCTTTCTTTTTTAAGAACGATCACAACCAGTAAGGCTCCCAATCCATAGATGGCGGCGATCTCGGCGCGCAAGTGGGCCACAAAAAGGGCGTAGACCAGAGCGACAATCGGGACGATAAAAACCCAGCCTTTTCGAAGGGCCGATCTCGCCGAAGGCAATTCTTCTTTGGGAAGCCCTTTCAACCCCTCGCGAGCAGCGCGTAAATCCACTTGGATGAACTGGCCGAGATAAAAAAGCAGGGCCGGTACCAGCGCCGCAAGAGCCACCTCCAGGTAAGGCACACCCAAAAGCTCAGCCATGACGAAGGCAGCCGCTCCCATAATGGGAGGCATGATTCCATCTCCAGTCGAGGAAACGGCCTCCACTGCACCCGCAAAGTGTCGCGGATAACCCGTACGAATCATGAGGGGGATGGTGACCATGCCTACGGCTGCGACATTGGCAACCGCGCTCGCAGAAAGAGCTCCAAAAGTTGCGCTGGCCACGATGGCAACCTTGGCCGGACCACCGCGGTATCTCCCCATGGTACCCTGGGCTACATCAAGAAAAAAGCCGGCTCCACCGGTGCCGAAAAGAAACTGACCCAGAAAGACAAAGCTTAAGACAACCAATCCGGCTGTCTGAAGCGCCGTGCCAAATAGGAACTCCGAGCCCAAATAAAGCTGATTGATCAGGCGCGGCCATGCGATTTCCTTGCTAGCGAGAAAGCCGGGCAAGAGAAAGCCGTAGCGTGCGTAGAGTGCAAAGAGTAAAACGATCGCCACCATGGGCCAGCCGACAAGCCGGCGAGTGGCTTCAAGCACTGCAGTGATCAAAAGCAAGCCCAATACAACCTTCCAAGGCGAAACCAGTCCCAACTCCATCAGCAATGTCCGATAAAAAAAAGACACGTAAAAACCGCCACAAAGCCCCGCAAGTCCCAACAGCGCGTCGTACCACGGGACAGAACTTCTGCTTGCGGAACCGCTCATGGGGACACTGACAAAGACGTAGGCCAACACCAGGCCCAGAAACAAACCTAAGAATTGCTGCGGGAACAGGGAGACGGAAAAAAGGCGGTAAGGAAGGTCCAAAATAAAAGCCAGGCCGCTTAAAGGCACCAGTAAGGCGATCCCCACTTGCAAGCGGCGCGGCGCGCGACTCAGTTTGCGAAATCTCTCCACCGGTTCGGGCGAGGTTTTTTCCTTCACGGACCCCCTTCAGCCCTCCCATCTTAGATGCTGAGGCCGACCCGTTCAAAAAAAATCGCCCAGCACCACCGCGGGAAGAAGGGATAGGGAATAAGATCGTATCCCCCTGTTAATTTACCTTGGAGAGACTTATTTAGGAACTCATCCAAGAAGACCGGTGGAAAAGCGAGGATTTCGCGGGGAAGAGAAGGATCACGTGAATGCAGGATCTGCCAGGGC
>JACQSY010000074.1 GCA_016211085.1 Acidobacteriota bacterium
CTTCGCTCAGCCCACGTTCTAAAAGCTTGGCCGCTTTACGGCGTCTTTGTTCCAAAGCTACAAAGTCTCGTTTAACTCCGGCTGGATTTCCCATGGAAAAAACTATACACGACAGGTCTGTCACTATATTAGGTAATGCTCGATAATAAGGGAGCGCCGACGCCGTGCTTCGTTTCCCGCTGAAGGAGCAATTTGTCCCCACTATACCACCCACCACTCTGCGAGGCAGTCGCTGACAAAACTCAGCAGGGTTCTCACCTCCTTTGGATTCTCCACGTAATAACGGGCCGGTGAGGACCGACGGTAACCCACTCGAACAGTCACCTCATTTTTCAAGGCTCGAAAGGCATCCTCGTCGGTAGCGTCATCGCCTATATAAATGCAAGCATTGCGTCCCCCGTTCACGTGACGCCGGATCCAGACGGCGGCAGCGCCTTTGTCCCAGCGGACAGCGGGCCTGACTTCCAGGACCCTCTTCCCTCGGGTGACCTGCACCTGGTTGCTCCCGAGACACTCCGCCAGCAGCCGGGGTACAGCCGCAGCCTCGCGTTTGCTTGCCAGACGAAAATGAAAACTGGCTGTAAAGCCTTTCCACTCCACCTGAACATTTCCACCTCGGAGCCGCTTGCGCAATTCTGAGCTGATCCTCCGGATCGCATTGCGGGACTGGAGGGCCCCCGGATGCTGAAAATGCAACCCCTGTCCTGAGATTTCCAACCCATGGTTACCTGCATAAATGACTTTTCTGGAACGGAATACTTTGCGCAGGTCCGCAATAGAACGCCCGCTGACGATGGCCGCGGTGGCGAAAGGATTGTTTGAGAGTTCTCTCAAGAGCGTTGCTGTCTTCTCTGGCAACACTGCCTGTGCCGGAGTTGCAGCGATAGGGGAAAGGGTACCGTCGTAATCCAGCAACAGCAGCAGGTGGTGGGAGTGCCTGATCTTCCGGCGTATCTGAGCAAGCGCCGCCAGAGCAGGTCGGGGGCCTGACGCCTTCGTTTTCATTCACCATGAACTCCTTAAATCTCACTAAGCTTTGCCAGCTCCGTCACGATCAAACCGGCCCATTTGTAGATGTTGTTTTCCGCCACCTGTTCTCTCATCTGTGCCATTCGTCTTTGTTTCTCTACTGCATCCAGTTCGAGCGCCGCTTTGATCTGGTCTGCGAAGCTTTCGGGATCATAAGGGTTCACGAATAAAGCTCCATCGAGTTCCCTGGCCGCCCCGGTGAACCGGCTGAGTATCAGCACTCCATCCAGATTGTTGCGTGACGAAACGTACTCTTTTGCGATCAGATTCATTCCATCGTGCAAGGAAGAGACCACACAGACATCGCCCAGCTGATAAAAAGCCAGGACCTCCTCATATGCCAAGGAACGCCGAATAAAACGGACTGGTTCCCAGTCATCAGAGGAATATTTCCAGTTGATGGATTCGACCAGCTCATCGATTTCATCATTAATGACTCGATAATGGGAAATGTGGGTCCGTGACGGAATACCGACCTGGACGAAGACAAATCGCCGGTGATATTCGGGGTACTTTTCCAGAAATCGCGAGATCGCCATCAGCTTTTCGGGAATTCCCTTGGTGTAATCAATCCGATCCAGACTGATCAATGTGAATTCTCGGTCCAACGACCACTCAGAACGAAATGCTTCGGCAATCTCGCACACCTGCGGTGAGCGGGAATCTTTTGAGATCGCTTCAAAGTCGACGCTGATCGGGAAAGGTTTTACTCGCGTGCGATGTTTATTCCGGATCACCGTGGTTCGATCCTGGTCCGTATGGGAATCGATTTCGCGATCGCAAGTCATCAGGAAATTGTCAGCGTGATAGCGCAGATGAAATCCCAGGAGATCGTTCCCCAGCAATCCTTTCAACAGATCTTCTCGCATCCGGCAAATGCGGAAAATCTCGGCAGTGGGCCAAGGTATGTGCCAGAATTGCGCCACCACCAGATCGGGCCTGGCTTGTTTCAGATAGCTGGAAACAAGGGCGAGATGATAGTCCTGTATAAAAACGATTGCGCGTTCCCCGCGCAGTTCGGAGAGGATGGCTTCGGCATAGATTGCGTTAACCTTCTGATATGCCTCCCAGTCGTCGGTGCGAAAGGTCGGGCGGACAAAGGCAATATGACAAAGCGGCCACAGCACCTCGTTTGAAAAACCGTAGTAGTAACCGCCGAAGTCTTCTTTGGAGAGGAAAAGCCGCTTCAGCTGAAACGCTGGCGTTGTGAGAGGCACGTCAATGATGCCGCGCTCGCCGGAAACTTTACGGTCGGCGGTTCCATCGCCATGAGCCACCCACAGCCCGCTGCAAGCTTTGACCACCGGCTCCAGACCGGTGACGACTCCACTGATCGCATGTTGGCAGATAATCTTGCCTTCTCGCAGATGGTGCACGTAAGGCTGGCGATTGGAAACGACCACGAGTCGATGATCTGAGAAGCGCTGCGCAATCGCCGCCTGAAGATTTCCCTGATTCCAAAGAAACGGCTTCATGTTCATTTAAGGCTCCAAGACCGGAATCTGAGAGGTGAAATGGGAACTGTAACGAGGGTGCTTTTAAAACGCCCTTGCTGTCGGGTCGGTATTTTCAGCGCTCAACCCGAGGTGCTTGTCGCGCCATTGAAAGGATCCGGCAATCACGTGAAAATTATACTGGACCCGTGAGGGGGCTTTCAAATCGCCAGATCTCTCCGTCAGGATAGATGTAGCCATCCAGCTGGTGAAACGTATCACGCTACACCTTAAACGGAGCGTTCCCCCTGCGAGAAACAATGTGAATTCCCAAGGTAACGGCAAGGAACAATCGGCTGTCGGTCTTCAATCGCAAGCTTCAACTCCAACGGCATCTATGGCAAAATCTGAATCTTTCCGGTTCTGCTGATGGAATCGAAACACATTTCACACGGCGATGTTCTCGCCACAAGAATTCACGGGAGTCACCCATGAAATTTCGACTGCTCTCTGTTCTGCTAATCATTAGCACCCTGGTTGCAAACGCCTTTGGACAGCAAAAAGATTATCCTGCGCCTCGCTATCCAAAGTTGCCCGACTCTATCACTGACGAGCAACTCCTACAGGTTGCAAGCACGCTGGTCAAAGAGCCGGTCAATCGCGGCGGTTACGGTATCCAGGCAGGAGAAAAGGTATTGGTGCTGGCATCAACTCTTTATGACCCACGCGTCTATCAGAGCCTTGTAAGAGCAATCCGCGAAGCTGGGGCCCAGGCGGATTTGTTCTTGGGAGAGCTTCCGTATAGCGAGGAAGGCTCCGAACAGCTCAAGATTTTCCTGAACATGTATGTCAACGAACAAGCCCTGGAACGGAGTTCCTTTGGTGGCTTCAGTTCAGAAGAGGTGGAACAGCTGGCGAAGCTGGGGAAATACAACGTTGTGATCGGCGGGTACACTGGAGGCCCGAAGATCGAAAACGGCCGATTGATTCCCGTCCCTTCTTTCAGCGCTGATTCTTTCTTTCGCTCGACCACACGCTTTCCCCGGGAACTGCGAGAACTATTGGAAAAAAAGGCCTGGCAACAGTTCCGCCAGGCTCGCAAGGTCCGGGTGACCGATCCTGAGGGGACCGACCTCAGATGGGAGATGCCGCCGGAAATCGAAAAAGTCGAGGCTCCGGTGCGTTACTGGAACGAATGGCTCTGCATGCCGGAACACCTGGTCGGGGCACCCGATACGTTTTGGGGAGCCAAAATCAACGGCGTCATCGCCGGAACCATGAATCACGTGGGGCCCTTTCCTCACATGAAAATTTTTGTCAAGGATGACAAAGTGGAACGTATCGAGGGAGGAGGCAAGTTTGGTGAAGGGCTAAAGGAGATTATTGCGAAATACGAGACGACTACCTGGCCCAATCTGCCTGGACCAAGTTTTCGCTGGATGCAGGAGTGCGCCATCGGCCTCGATCCTACGGCAGCACGCCCTCGGGAATGGGTGGCACTGCCCACCATGGAAGAGCGGAGAAGGTCGGGCATTTTTCATTGGGCGTTCGGGGTTGAAAACTTTGAAACCCAAAGCAAAAAAGCCCAACAGATCCTTCTGGAAAAAAAACTGCCGGACGGCCACTTTGATGTGCACAACAAATTCCCCACCATGATCCTGGAGACCGCTCAAGGAGAAGAAATCGTTTTCCTGGACAAAGGGAGGATGACGGCGCTGGATGATCCCGAGGTACGGGCTCTGGCCGCCCGCTTCGGCAACCCAGATGAGCTTTTGCAGGAAGCGTGGATCCCGGCCATACCGGGAATTAATGTGAGCGGGGATTACATGAAGGAGTATGCTTCCGACCCATTGACATGGATGAAAAACGAGTACCAAAGATTCGCCCGTCCTCAAAAGTGACGCTCGACTTGTACCTCGCGCCGGAGCGCTCGTTGGCACTCGCGCCTCTGATCCGTCACGCCAATTGATCCACCGTGCCAAAGGATGCGTCGCGTTTCACCGCCCTGCATCCAATTTAAAGCAAATCAGAGGCGCGCACGAAGCGCCAGCGCAGTAAGCGCTCGCGTCTGTCGCACCAGGAGCACTCTATTCAGATGCGCCAAATGATCCGGCGCCTGTTTGAAACTCGCCGTCGGCTCGCACCACGTTATTGCGGTCCGACCTGATGCCACTCACCTTGCTTCAGGTAGCCGTAAAGGCTGAGATTTGCTTCCGAGAGCGGTCCCTGAGCATTCCGTTTTTTATAAACGTAAAGGTTCTGGCCTCCGGGAAACACCTCTGACCGGGATGATCCACTGCCCAGCGCGGAGGCAGTCAAAACCCAGTCCTCGCCCGCAGTGGTCTTGAGGGCTCCAAAGATCGAAAGGTCCCCCACCTCGGCAATCATTCCCGCGCGCCGCCTGACTTTTTGCGCATTGAAAACATCCGAGAAGTTTACAGCCACGTCGGTCTTAAACGGCTCAATCCGATCGCCGCTCCAGACAGTGACTTTCTGGAAAACCCAATCAAAGATGCCGCCGGATTGATTCTGTTTCAGCCGGTCATAGACCGAGGGGTCCGCGCTGTCGACTTTTTCTTCCGCAATGGCGAGAAGGGCGGAAACCAAGCCGACAAAATTCAATCGTACCAGAAACTCCTCCCCTCCCGAGCCGGGCCAGCCCGATTCCAGCAAAACAGTGGCCGTTCCCGAAGCGCTGATCTGATCGCCAAAGGCGCGCACATTAAAAGCATCGTCGTAGCGTGAAATCTGTCCCTTGCAGTAAGGCGAAAGCGTCTCAGAGAGAATCGTGCACACTTGTCGCGCCTTCAGTCGCTGAGCACTGTTGCTCCCCTCTTTGTCGAACGGCACGGCCAACAATGCCAGCGTCACCGGCAACCGGGTGTCCCCCACACCCGTGTGGCGGTTTTGATTGTGGAGATTAAATCCGTAGTGGGGACGAAACTTCTCGTGGACGAATTTCAAAGTGCGCCCTTCCGGGGTAGTCAAAGCCAGAGCATCGCGGTTGATGTCGATTCCCTGCGAGTTTCTCCGCCGGGTGCGTTCTGCGCCGTCTGGATTCAGCATAGGCAAGATCAGCAGCGAGAGACGGCGTCTCAACAGTTGGACACTGGGGCTTTCGGACTGAGCGGTCAGGAAGTTCATGATATCCAGAAGTGCGGTGGTTGCGGTCGGTTCGTCCCCGTGCATCTGCGACCACAGGAAAACTCTGTCACGCCCACTTCCCCATTGCACCAGAGTCAAGCTGCGTCCCTCGGCTGAACGGCCCACCACATCCATCTGCAAGGCTCCCCCTGACGCTCGCTGCAAACGCTCGAGTTCGCGTTGCAAATCGCCGTGTCGCATTCGGAACGGGTCCGACTTCCATACGCGGACCTGCGGCCATAAGTTCCACAACTGATCCGCCTTTATTGTTTCTGCCCCAGGGGCTCGGACTAAAAGACCCAGCACGACCGCGATTGACAGGCACAATGCAAGCCTCAGCACCCAAAAAATAATTCCTGATCTCATAGGAAAAAACATCTTATCTCAGAAACTGCCGGGGTGTTGATAGCGTGACCAGCCCCGCGCACCTTTCTGGCACGTTTCGGAATGCGGCCGTAAGAGCCGCTTTGCAAGCGAGCGACGCGCCGCTCGCATGAAAACGCGACCCACACTCCAACAACAATTCCACCGCTTCACGGGCACCCTATCCTTCAACTCTGGCGAGAAACTTGAGCAGCTTTTCATTAAAAACAGCAGGATTATCGGAATGCAGCGAGTGAGTGGCGCCGGCAACCAGGCCAAACTCACAAGGCAATATCGAAGCCAGCAACTGAGCAGAGCGGTGAAAAAGGGGTGGGCTGTTTTGTCCCACCAACACCATGGCAGGTGTGTTCAGCCCGTCCACCCGATCCCGCGGCAGCTCCTCAATTAAGCTTCGACCGAATAATTCCGCTTCCAGCGCCGCGGTATTCTCGAGCATGCTCGACTTGACCGCCTTGGGAAGTTCCTCGAATGTACCTTTGCCCAACACTCCATCTGCAAAAACCCGAACAGCGGCTTCGGCTTCTCCGCATTGAAACCTTTCCCGTGCAGGAATCCACACTTCCCTTAGAAATTTTTCGACGTGTTCTCTGCCCTCTGCATCCTCTTCCAACCATGAAAAGAGGGGAGGCTCGGCCAGCGCCAGAGAAACGACACGCTCAGGACATTCGCAGGCGAGATGCAGGCAAATGCAGGCTCCAAATGAGGAACCCACCAGATGGGCACGCCCCATCTCCAGATGGTCCATCAGCGACAGCAGGTCTCGGGAATGAGCTTCCAAAGAGTAATCCGGGGGCATGCGCTGCCATCGGTTGGGGAAATGATAACGCCGACTATAGGAGACGACGTGATGCCGGCGCGCCAGCACCCGTACTTGAAAAGCCCAGGCGCGATAGTCACTCAGCGCGCCGTGGACCAGAACCAGGTGCACACCCGTTCCGCCCTCGAGATAGTGAAGATCAATTTCTCCCAGGAGGACTTTAGTGGTTCTTGAACTCGTTGTCCTCACCGGGAAAGCCACTTACAAGTATCTTTATTTAACGCCCAGGACACGCGAGGCTTCCCGGACCTTGCCGGGATCCAGCCAGATAAACGAACCAAAGCTCCCCCCTACCGCCACCGCGTCCAGGGCCTGAATGTTGATCCCGGCTTCGCTCAGGCTCTTCAAAACTCCCAGCAAAGCTCCCGGCCGGTCTGCTCCTTTAACGAAAAAGCCTTCTCCTTCTTCGAGCACCATCCCCGTGCGCTTCCAGGTGCGTTTCAGTTTGGCCGGATCCTTGGCTACCACGTACAAATCCGCTTTTCCAGGCTGGGTGGCGAATCCCCACAACCCGGAAAGGCTCACACGGCTCTTTTTCAGCGCCTGCATGACTTCCAACAAGGCTCCTGGCCTGTCCTCAAAACCTGCCTTAAAGTATTTAACCCGTTCGATCTTTGCCATGTCCTCTCCTCCTGTTGCTACGGATTATCGCAGACTCACCAGGAGCTTTAAAGTTGGATTTAAAGCTTTCAAGGAAAACATGTTTCTATATCGATTAGCGAAATCAATTCGATACTCCACCGTAACTGATACCATAGACTTCAACTCGGAAATCGAAATGGAGGGATTATGATAAAGCGAACTCTGCTCCTGCTTTTGCTCTTAAGGTTTGTCATCGGCGCTTTCTGGTTTGAGCACTCTCATCAGAAATGGGAATGGCCTGAAACAGGAGAGCTTCAGGCTCGCTTTGCACGATGGAATGAGCAGGCTGAGGGCCTTCAAAAAATTTATCTGGAAAAATTCTGCATACCCAACTGGAACACTCTCCAGTACCTGGTTATTTTTGGAGAACTTACTGTCGGACTGTCTTTCTTATTTGGATGGTGGACCCGGGCAGCCGCCTGGGGAGGGGCCTTCATGGCGTTCAACTTCATCTTCGCTCAGGGCGGGGTCAATAACCACGAACTTATTGGGAACCCGTATGGACCGGTTCTGGTCATGGGCAGCTTTGCGGTCGCCTATGGCGGAGGGGAAGCCCAGCTCAGCATCAGCAATCTCCTCCAAAGACAAAACGAGATTCTGCAGCCCCAACCATAGTCAAAGGATGCACTGTCGTCATGTGCAAATATCACGCTAAAGAAACGGATTCAGCGGTTTGATTTTTTCTCCAATGCCTCCCCTCGCCCCTTCTTTTTTGTGTTGGTGTTTCTCTCGTTGAGTCTCGTCGCGGTTGCTCAGGCGCCTGGTTTTGACCCCAACAAGGACGTGAAGAAATCGAGTGATGCTCATCCTGGAGGTAAACCTTCCTCCAAAGATGCATCTGTATGCCCGAGGTCCAGGGCTACAAACCGGTGTCCTTCAGGATTTCTGACAGCTCACAGTGCAAGATTCACCCCGCGGTCTATCCCAGGGCGGAGATGTTTTACCTTGAAGCAATCAAGGAACGTGTCCCCGTCTATAAAAACCAGGTCCGGTTCACGCGAGACATTACTCCACGGCAATCAATGAAAACGGAGTAAGGAAGGCCGTTCGTTGTCTACTGAGTACGAATGGGGTCCGCGGGACGGGCCGGCAGCTTCTTGGGATTCTTCTGAATCATTTCAGTGATCACTTCAATGGCCTTCTCAAGCTGCGGGTCGCGTCCTGCAATCACCAGGGCAGGGTCATTCTCCACAACGATATCGGGATCTACTCCGTAACCTTCGATGATCCACTCGCCGCGCGCTGACGCATGCCCGAACTCCGGAACGTTAACCGTTCCGCCATCAACCAGAGGACCTCGGTTGGTAATGCCAATCACACCTCCCCAGGAGCGCTTGCCAATAAGCGGCCCCAGGCCCGCTTCCTTGAAACGCGCCGAGAACAGGTCTCCATCCGAGGCGGAATTCTCATTTAAAATGCAGACCAAGTGCCCGTGGAAGGCTGCTGTCGGATAAGTATCGGCATCTTCTCTGGTTCGCGAAAACACCGTGCCCAGGACCTGGCGACGGAGCCGTTCAATGATCATCTGCGAGACGTTGCCGCCCCCGTTGTAACGTACGTCGATGATCAACCCCTCCTTGGGAATTTGCGGGTAATACCATTTTATGAACTCGCGAATCCCATCAGCTCCCATGTCAGGCAAGTGCAAATAGCCTACCTTCCCTCCAGTGGCTTCGGTAACTTTTTTGAGATTATGGGTGACCCAGCTCAAGTAATGAAGGTTGACTTCGGTGCTGATGGGTCGGATGGTGACGGTGCGCGCCCCCTCCAGTACCGGCCGATCATTCAAAGCCAGTTGCAGCACGCGATTGGCTTTATAGCGAAGCAGCTGATAGGGATTGTCGTTGCCGGACAATTCACGTCCGTCGATTGCCAGCAGGTAATCTCCTTCACGGGCACTCACCCCCACCTCGGTAAGCGGAGAACGGTAGCGCTCTTCCTCATTGTGTCCGGGATAAATCCTGGAGATTTTGTAGCGCCCGGCCGCCACGTCGAGCTCGAGCCGCGCTCCTAACAATCCCAGCTGTGGGCGTTCGGGAATCTCGAAGTCGCCTCCGGCAATATAAGCGTGAGAGACGTTGAGTTCAGCCACCATCTCGCCGAGGAGATAATTCAAATCGGAACGATGGGCAACATGCTCCAGCCATGGCCGGTAACGGCGGCGAAGCCCCTCCCAATCGTACCCGTGCATGTTCTCGACGTAAAAGAAATCCCGGAAGCGGCGCCACACCTCTTCAAAAATCTGCGCCCATTCCCGACGCGGGTCTCTTTCCGTCATCATTTCACGCGTGTTCAAGGTTTTCTTGGAGCTTTTCCCGTCAGGAGCCGCCTTATATAGATGGTAGCTCTGCTCCTCACGCACCAGTACTTTGGAACCATCCGCCGAGACGGCGTAGTTGGAAATATTCTCCGCCAGCAGTGTTTCTTTGCGGTCCTTTAATGAATAAATATAGAGCGCGGGCTTGCGGTCGGTTTCTCTGCCGTAAAACGGAGCGCCCCCACGTACGTATAAAAGGTGGCCCTTTATTGCCGACAGACCTGAGTAGTTGTCCGCCGGCGCCGGAACGCGAGAAACCCGTCCTGAGAGTCCCTCAAAATCAATCCGCACTATCGGCAAGCTCTTGCTCTTGGATTCCTCTGGTTTCTGCTCCTGCTTTTCTTCTTGCTCCTTTTCGACGGTTACCTCGTCGCTTTCGGGTGGGAAAGGCGATGCAGTTTCGCGGCTCAGTGCCAATACGAACACCCCGGTTTCAGTCGTCACCAGATAATTCCATTCAAACGATCCCAGCTGCGGCGCAAACTCGCGGTCGCTCAGGTAATAGAGGTACTTTCCCTCGGGATCCCAGACGGGATGGTATTCGTTGAAGTATTCGTCGGTCACTCGGTGAAGCTGATTAAGAGCCACACTCCAGATATACAGAGATCGAAACTCGCTGGGCTCGCTTAATGAAAATGCCAGGTATTGCCCGTCCGGAGACCAGGAGTAATCACGTACCTGGCCGCGTTTTTCATCGGCAATGTTGATGAGCAATTTGTCGGCGATCGTGAGGACGAAGAGCTTGCCGTCCTTGTCGCTGAAAGCCAGACGCTTGCCGTCCGGAGACCACTCCGGAGCGTAACGCATCGCCTTGCCCCCTTGCGTCAATTGCTCAGGTTTGCCGTTACCGTCCTGACTAATGACGTAGATCTCCTCTTCGCCGCTGACATCCGAGATATAGGCGATGCGGGAACCGTCCGGAGACCAACGGGCCAGCTTTTCATGCGCATTGGAACTTTGTGAAAGGTTTCGCGTGGAACCTTTCTCTATGGGAACCGTAAAAATTTCGCCGCGCGCTACAAACAACGCGCGTTCTCCCTTGGGACTTAATTCAAAGTCTTCCACGAACCGTTCCGCCGCAACACGCGAGGGACGCGCCGCCACCGCATCCGTGGGCACGTGGATGGGAACCTGGCTCGACTTCCCTGTCTTCGTATCCAAAACCTGGAGTTCCCCGTTCAATTCGTAAACAATCTGTCCCTCATTACCCCGGCTGGGCCACCGGACATCCCAATCTTTGCTCGAAGTCAGCTGCACTGTCTTACGAGAATCGAGGTCGTACGCATAAAGATTCAACGTTCCGTCGCGGTCGGATGCGAAATAAACTTTGTCGCCAATCCACATGGGATCCCGCTCCGTGCGCGGATGATCTGTAATCTGGACCGCGCGATGCGACTTTAGATCGAAAGTGTAAAGGTTTTGCGCCCACCCTCCCTGCTACCTTTTCCAGGTGCGGAAATCCCTCACCAGCGGCGAGTACACCACCCGGGACCCATCCGGAGAGTAGTCTCCTGCTCCGGAAACCGGCATCGGAAGCGCCGTAGGAAGTCCTCCCTCAAGATTCACGTTGTAAAGCCGGGTGTCAGTCATGTTCCAACCATCGCGCATGGATCGAAACAAAATGGCCTTTCCGTCGTTGGTCCAGCCGTAGACCTGATTGTCATATCCCCAGCGTGGCGCCAGGGGACCCCGGGCAGGATAAAAGGTAAGCTGGCGTGGAACACCGCCGGAAGCGGAAATCGCATAAACCTGCTCATCGCCGTCGTATTGCCCGGTAAAGGCAATCCACTTTCCATCCGGAGAGAATTTAGGAAACAGTTCCAACCCCGGATGAGACGTGAGCCGGATGGCGGTTCCACCAGCAGCAGGCGCCGACCACAGATCACCGGCATAGGAAAACACAATTTGGCCCGCGTGAATGTCTGGGAAACGCAGCAGCTTGGTTTGCGCCTGAAGCACGCCCGCGGTAGAAATTGCTAAGAAAAGTGAGACGAATGTATTTTTGATGGTCATAGGGCTTGTGCAGAAAAAGGGATTAAACGGTCGCTGGTATTTTACGACACAAGGGCGCGAAGATGTGGAAAAGCCAGGACGCTCAGCAGTTTTCGAAGGTTGAACCAGGGAAAGTGGTAAACGGTATTGAACGGGTAGCCTGACCTTGTTTTCTAGGGGAGGGAGGTCTCTTGCATCAGATACCGGTCGCACTCCCGGGCAGCCCCGCGTCCTTCGTTGATCGCCCAAACCACCAGACTTTGTCCGCGGCGCATGTCTCCGGCAGCAAAAACACCTGGAACATTGGTGAGGAATTTGCCGTACTCCGCCTGGGCGTTGGACCTTGAATCACGGGCCACCGAGAGCTGGTCCAGAAGCTGACTCTCCGGACCCAGAAACCCCAGCGCAAGCAAAACGAGGTCAGCGGGGCAAACTTTTTCGGTCCCTGGAATTTCACGAAACGCCATTTGTCCGTTCTCGCGATTCCATTCGATTTCCACCGTGTGGATTTCCCGTACGTTCCCGCTGTCATCACCCACGAACTTTTTGGTCATTACGGCATAATCGCGAGGGTCACTGCCAAAAACGGAGCGCGCTTCCTCCTGTGCATAATCCACCATGAAAATCCGAGGCCACTGCGGCCAGGGGTTGTCGGGAGCTCGCTGGTCAGGCGGCCGCGGGAGAATTTCCAACTGAATCAGGCTACGGCAACCCTGCCGTAACGCCGTGCCCACACAATCGGTGCCGGTATCGCCGCCCCCAATCACCACCACGTTTTTACCCCGAGCTGAAATGCACTTTCCCTCTTCAGCCACCCCATCCAACAGCGCCTTGGTATTGGCATGTAGAAATTCCATTGCAAAGTGAATTCCCTTGAGGTTCCTCCCTTCGACTGGCAAATCCCGAGGCCGGGTGGCACCGCAGCAAAGTACAACGGCGTCGAATTCCTTCAGCAATTTCTCCGCCGGATAATTAACACCCACCTCAATGTTCACCCGGAACAAGACACCCTCAAGCGCCATCAGCTCGACGCGACGCTGCACGATGGCTTTGTCCAGTTTCATGTTGGGGATGCCGTACATGAGCAGTCCGCCAATCCGGTCGTGGCGTTCAAAAACGGTCACCCGGTGACCGCAACGGTTCAGTTGTGCTGCGCAGGCCAAGCCCGCGGGTCCGGAACCCACTACCGCCACTTTTTTTCCTGTTCTACGAGCCGGGGGCTGTGGAGTAATCCATCCTTCAGCAAACCCACGCTCAGCAATGGAGTACTCAATGTTCTTGATGGTCACGGACGCCTCGTTAATACCCAGCACACAGGCGGCCTCACAAGGCGCCGGACAGACACGTCCAGTGAACTCTGGGAAATTGTTGGTCTTGTGGAGGCGCTCCAAAGCCTCGCGCCACCGGTCGCGGTAGACCAGATCGTTCCACTCGGGAATCAGGTTGTTGATCGGACACCCGGAGGCCAGCCCGTCCAGAACTATCCCGGAATGACAAAACGGAATGGCACAATCCATGCAGCGGGCCCCTTGATCCCGCAATACCTGCAGCTGACTGTGGGCGTGGAATTCCTGCCAGTCGGCTATACGCTTCTGGGGAGGACGATCCGGCGGCAGCTCTCGCGAGTATTCCATGAAGCCGGTCGGTTTACCCATCGCCTACACCCCTCCCACGCGGGCAACGTCATGGGCATTTTGCTCAAAAGCCAGCATGATCGCTTCCTCTTCGGAAAGTCCAGCGGCGCGAATTCTTGTCTGGGTCTCGATCACACGCCGGTAATCATTCGGATAGATCTTCTTGAATTTGGGAACCATCTCGTCCCACAGCGCCAGAATCTGGCGTGCTCGCCGGCTCCACGTATAAGCTGCATGCCGTTCAATCATCATCCGCACCTGCCAGATTTCCTCTGGGTCCTCCAGCCCGAACAGGCGCACCATGTCCAGATTACAACGGTTGGCAAAGTCCCCCTGCTCATCCAGGACGTAAGCGACTCCCCCTGACATTCCGGCCGCAAAATTCCGTCCTGTGGACCCCAGCACAACCACCCGGCCGCCGGTCATGTATTCGCATCCGTGGTCGCCCACGCACTCGACCACAGCATGAACTCCGCTGTTGCGAACACAGAAACGCTCTCCAGCCATGCCTCCGATATAGGCTTCACCGGAGGTGGCCCCATAAAAAGCTACGTTACCAATGATGACATTGTCTTCCGGCACGAAGGTGGAACCTTCCGGAGGATAAACTATGATTTTCCCGCCGGACAAACCCTTGCCGATATAGTCGTTGGCATCTCCTTCGAGGGTCAACGTGATCCCGCGCGGAATAAATGCGCCGAAGCTTTGTCCCGCTGAACCCTTGAAGTGCAGCTGGATGGTGTCTTCAGGCAGACCTTCTGCTCCGTGGCGTCGCGAAACTTCACTACCCAGGATGGTGGCCACGGCGCGATTGCTGTTGCGAATAGGCAAGCTTGCTGAGACGGGAGTGCCGTTGCGAAGGGCCGGCTTGCAAAGCTCAAGGAGTTGTCTCTTGTCCAGCGCCTCCTCCAGACCATGATTCTGCGGAATCTGGCAGTAACGCCCCACTTCGGTCGGAACTTCCGGCTTGTACAATATCTGCGAGAAATCCAACCCGCGAGCCTTCCAGTGATCGATGGCTCCCTTCATCTCCAGTCGCTCGGAATGCCCCACCATGTCGTTGATGGAACGAAAGCCAAGTTGCGCCATCAGTTCGCGAACTTCCTGAGCGATGAAGTACATGAAGTTGACCACATGCTGCGGGTCTCCCGTAAATTTTTTGCGAAGACGCGGGTCCTGGGTGGCCACTCCCACCGGACAGGTATTCAAGTGACAAACTCGCATCATCACGCATCCCAGGACTACCAGGGGTGCGGTAGCAAAGCCAAACTCCTCGGCTCCAAGCAAAGCCGCAGTCACCACGTCGCGCCCAGTCTTGAGCTGTCCGTCCACTTCGACCACAATGCGGCTGCGCAGGTCATTCAGCAGAAGTACCTGTTGCGTTTCCGCCAGCCCCAGCTCCCAGGGAATTCCGGCGTGCTTGATGCTGGTAAGGGGCGAGGCCCCGGTTCCTCCATCGTGTCCGCTGATCAGGACCACGTCCGCCCGTGCCTTGGAAACTCCAGCAGCCACCGTACCCACCCCCACCTCAGCCACCAGCTTCACACTGATGCGGGCGCGCTCATTGGAATTCTTCAAGTCGTAGATCAGCTGTGCCAGATCCTCAATCGAATAAATGTCATGATGAGGAGGAGGGGAAATCAACCCCACTCCCGGCGTGGCATAGCGTACGCGGGCAATCCACGGGTAGACCTTCTGTCCCGGAAGCTGTCCGCCTTCCCCGGGCTTGGCTCCTTGAGCCATTTTGATCTGCAACTCCCGAGCATTGACCAAGTATTCGCTGGTCACACCGAAACGTCCGGAAGCAACCTGCTTGATGGCGCTGTTCCGTGAATCTCCATTCCCGTCCGGAATATAGCGGGCCGGATCTTCTCCGCCTTCGCCGGTGTTGCTTTTTCCTCCAATGCGGTTCATGGCGATCGCCAGCGTTTCATGGGCTTCCTGACTGATCGAGCCATAAGACATGGCGCCGGTTTTAAACCGCTTCACGATCGACTCAACCGGCTCAACTTCGTCAATGGCGATGGGATTTTCGGCCGATTTCAAATCAAACAGGCCGCGCAAAGTACACAGCCGTCTTGCCTGGTCGTTGACCAGCTGCGAATATTTCTTAAAAGCCCCGTAGCTGCCGGTGCGACAAGCAAACTGGAGGCGGTGAACGGTCTCCGGATTGAAAAGATGGTGCTCCCCTTCTTGCCGCCACTGGTAGTGGCCGCCTGAATCCAGCTGCTGGCCGTTAGCGGAGCGCGCAGAAAAGGCGCGCGCATGACGTACGGCCGCTTCGTCTGCAATCACATCCAGGCCCACCCCCTCCACTCTGGATGCAGTCCAGGTAAAGTAGCGATCAATCACCCGGCGATTCAATCCGATGGCTTCAAAGATTTGAGCGCCGCGATAACTTTGAACGGTGGAGATGCCCATTTTGGACATGACCTTGACCACCCCTTTGGTGGCGGCCTTGACGAATTTTTCCACTGCCTGCTTCTGGTCAACTCCGGAGATCAGTCCCTCCTGAATCATGGCCTGCAGGGACTCAAAAGCCAGGTAAGGGTTGACCGCGCTCGCTCCATAGCCGATCAGTAAGGCAAAATGATGAACTTCGCGCGGCTCACCGCTTTCCACGACCATACCCACGCGGGTTCGGCTGCCCTGCCGGATCAAATGATGGTGCAATCCGGAAACCGCCAGCAAGGCAGAAATGGGTGCCCTCGTGGCATCCAGGCCGCGGTCAGACAAAATAAGAATCTGGCAGCCCTCTGCAATGGCAGCGTCCGCTTTTCGAAACAATTCCTCGAGCGCTTCCTCCAGCCCGATGCCTCTTCGCGCCACGTTGAAGAAAATCGGCAGCGTAACTGACTTGAACCCGTGGAGTCCTGACCCATCCAGCGCGCGCAGCTTTTCGAGTTCCTCATTTTTCAAGATGGGAGTTTTCAGCCGGATCTGCCGGGTTGAAATAGGCAGGGGTTCGAGCAGATTCTGTTCGGCCCCCAACGTGGTCACCACCGACATGATCAGCTCTTCGCGAAGAGCATCGACTGGCGGGTTGGTGACCTGGGCAAAAAGCTGCTTGAAATAGTTGTAAAGCAGCTGGGGACGTTCCGAAAGCACGGCCAGGGGTGTGTCGTTGCCCATGGATCCAACAGCTTCATTCCCTTCAGTCGCCATGGGCGCCATGATCAGCTTGAGATCTTCTGTGCTATAGCCAAACGCCTGCTGGCGCACCCAGAGGCTGCCGGTTTCCTTTGCTACGGGTCCTTGGGGTCCGGGCAGGTCCTCCAGCCCGACCAGGTTCTCGCGCACCCAACATTGGTACGGTTTCTGAGTGGCAATATCGTATTTCAGCTCTCCATCGGAAATGATGCGGCCTTTGTCGGTATCCACCAGCAACATCCGCCCGGGCTGCAGCCGCCCCTTCAGCAGGATGTGGTCCGGGGAAATATCAAGGACACCCACCTCAGATGCCATCACCACCAGATCGTCCTTGGTGACGCAGTAACGTGAAGGACGCAGGCCGTTCCGGTCCAGCACGGCTCCGATCTTCACTCCGTCGGTAAAGGCCATTGAGGCGGGACCGTCCCAGGGTTCCATAAGACAGGAGTGGTACTCATAAAAAGCTTTCTTGTCGGGACTCATGAAGGGGTCCCCACTCCACGGCTCCGGAATCATCATCATCACGGCGTGCGGCAGGGAGCGCCCTGTCAACACCAGCATCTCCAGCACATTGTCAAACATGGCGGAGTCGCTCCCGTCGGAGTCAATCACCGGGAGGATTTTTTCGATCTCCGGGTCAAACAGATCCGACCGAAACATCTTTTCGCGGGCATGCATCCAGTTAATGTTGCCGCGCAAGGTGTTGATTTCCCCGTTGTGGCACAAATAGCGGTAGGGGTGGGCACGGCTCCAGCTGGGAAAGGTGTTCGTGCTGAAACGCGAATGCACCATGGCCAGCCCCGTAATCATTGCCGGGTCCAAAAGGTCGGGATAAAACGACGACAGCTGATCCGCCTTGAGCATCCCCTTGTAGACCAGCGTCTTATAGGAAAGACTGGGAATATAAAACATATGGTGCGGATCGAATTGCGAACCTTTAATCGCCTGCTCCGCACGTTTTCGAATCATGTAAAGCTTGCGTTCAAAGGCGCTGTCATCCGCCAAGGACTCGTTGCGTAAAATGAAGACCTGTCGGATAAAGGGCTGAGCGTTACGTGCCCTCTTGCCCAGGCCGCGATTGTCCGTCGGAACATCCCGCCATCCCAGGACCGGCTGCCCTTCCTCCCACGCAATTTTTTCCAGCACCGCTTCACAAGTCTGGCGCTCCTCAAGCTCGTTGGGAAGGAATACCAGCCCCGCACCGTAGGCTCCAGCCGAGGGCAAGCCCATCTTCAGTTCCTGGCAGCGCTGGTCCAGAAACGCGTGCGGCATTTGCATCAGCACGCCGGCCCCGTCTCCGGTATTCTCCTCGCAGCCGCAAGCGCCGCGATGCCGGAGATTCAAGAGCACCTCCAATCCCTGCTCCAGCAGCCGGTGGGACTTGCGCCCTTTCAAATCCACTACAAAGCCCACGCCACAGGCATCCCGCTCAAACTGAGGATCGTAAAGCCCCTGTCTTACCGGTACCCCGCCTTGTTTTTTCATCTCCTTAACTGTTTCCCTTTTCAGGAGTCGCTCTCAATAAAAGCCTAAACTTTCGAACCCGAAGAGCATATCAGAAGATTTTCGAATATCAAGGTGACTTTTTATACAAAAAACTCATTAATAACATCCCAAAAGAGCATGTTCATGGGGTCGCATTCCGGCAAGAGGCGTCTTTACTATGCACAAACCAAGTTCAAGTAGGTTGCGTCCATTACAATCCTTTATCAGCTAAGAGGCGAGCTATCAGCCGTTTCGGGTATCCCGGGGATTTCCAAGGACTGAACAGGGCAAAGAGGGACCTGACGCTACCTTAAAGTGGCGGACCTGCCTGCGGTCCGAGCAACGCTTGACGTACTAGCGGAAGGGGGGGGCCGCCAAAGGACAAGAAGCGGTCGTGGAAATCGCGCCATGCCTGACGTCCGCCCCGCTCGCTACACCAATCGTCGCGTAGTTTGCGGATCATCAGCTTGCCCAACGTATAGTTCAGATAAGCAGGATCAAAGGTGCCGCGTGCCGCCTGTTGGCGGGCCTCGGCAGCATCCGTGAATGCCTGTTCCCTGAACATTCGCTCAGAATCGGCCACACCCATTTTCCGGGTATGCAGTCCAAGGGCTGACAGAAAACGTACATTGCGCAGGAGCGCATTCAGCAGCTGCCCAATGTGTACCTCTGGATTTGCCTGACCCAGGCCGGCTTCCCACATCAACTCCTCGGCATAGTGGGCCCACCCTTCAGTAAAGGCATAGCCTGCAAAGACCCTTCCAAAAAGCAAAGGGGAACGGTTGGCGTGCAAGAAATGGAGAAAATGGCCGGGCCATACCTCATGAATCGAGACAAAAAGAAGATCGGTTTCGCCAGGCAGGTAGTCTTGCCGCTCTTCCACGGACCATGAAGGGTCAGGAGGAGCCACGTAATAAATCGACGGAAGGCCTTTCTCAAAGGGTCCGGGCATGCGGATGTATGCAAAGTTCCACCGCATGTAAGGAGGCGCCTCGGCCACCCGGGCTTCTTCGGGGCCGGGAATGCTGACCAACTGCTTTTCCTGCACAAATTTCTTCAGTTCCTCCAGTTGGCGGCGGGCTCTTGCCACAGGCCCTTCCTTGGGCTTTTTCAGCTGGGCCAGCCGGGTACACTCGGCTACTGTCTTTCCACTCGCAAAGTTCCGGCAGGCATTTTGAAGTGCCTCCAGGTTCCTTTTCAGATCTTCCCTTCCCATTTCCTCAAGGCGGTTTAAAGGGAGGTCCACCCCTTCAGTTGCTTTCAGCATCCGTGAAAACAATTCGGCCCCCAACGCAAATTCTTGCGTGGCGGTTTTCTCCTGAGCTTGAAACCATTGATCTGTTGCCTTGAGCCCCTCAATGGCTGCCGCATTGGCGTGGCGAAATTCGTCCTGAAGGGCCGTATCCTTCACGGTTGAAAAAATCCCTGGAACGTCCTCTTGCAGGAATTCAATCATCCCTCCAAAACGGATCCGGCCGATTTGGACAAAGGTCTGGGGCAGCGGAGTCGTGAGATTCTGCCGCATTTTCTCCAGAGCTGCAGGAATGTTTCTTGCAAACTGGTTGTAAGCGCGCATGCGCACATCCAGAGGTGCGTACTCACGCGTCAGATAGACATCGGGATCCAGGGCATAAAACGTCGGATTCTTAAAAGGGCTCTGCGATTCCTCCAACCAAAAAAGCTGCTCATCAATCTTCGCCAACAGGTACTGGCGCTCAAATCGCTCACCTGTATTCAGCTCCGCGTCCGAGAACCGAGCGGCTTGCTTCCGGCTCTCCTTTAGGTAATCGGTCCGCTTTTTCAGACCCTGGCGTGTCCAATCGGGCAGTTTTCCATCGTAGGCATGCCTCCCCTGATCGACTGCGAAGGGAGGATCGAACCTAAAGCTTTCCTCAATGAACTGGTCTCGAAATGCCTGCCATGATTGAAGGCCTTCCGCTTCCCGCTGATCTGAGGGGGAAGCGCACGACAGCAATGCCAGAAAAACCGTGCAAGACAACCCACTCCTCAAGGCCGTCCAAGAAGTTCTCTTCCGGTCCACACCTGCCGAACTCTTCATGATGTCCTCTTTCAAGATGCCACGGCCGCCGTCACCAGCATAACCCGGTTGCATTGACAGTCCTGGTTGCCAATGGTAGAAAACCAACGTATTGCTTGGCCCTGCGGCGCGCCGGCCCGAGGCAGTGACTCGAAATTTTAAATTATAGATTCACAGCTGGCTTGCGGGCACGTGGAAAATTTGCACGGGTCTGGGTCATATTCCATGGAACTCTTATGGACTTCCGACTTACAGACGAACAGGAATTGTTTCAAAATGTGGTTGCTGACTTTGTTGACCGCGAAGTGGTTCCCGTAGCGCGGGAAATCGACGAGAAGGAGCAATTTCCGGCGGAGCTGTTTCAAAAGATTGCCAAACTCGGCTGGCTGGGAGTGCGTTACCCGGAGAGTTACGGTGGCGCCGGTGGTGACGCTGTCACCTACAACTTGATGTGCGAAGAACTGGCTCGTGGCTCCATGAGCCTGGCGGCCGCCGTAGCCATGCAGGCACTGATGGGAACTGATTTTGTGTTCCGCTTTGGCACTGAAGAGCAGAAGCAGCGCCTACTGGTACCCGCACTCAAGGGAGAAAAAATCGGAACCATTGCCATGACCGAGCCTGAAGCAGGTTCCGACCTGGGCGCCATTCGTACCCGAGCAGAACACGATGGGGATCACTACGTGTTGAACGGCACAAAAATGTGGATTACCAATGCCACGCTGGCCGATTTTTTTACCATTGCCGCGAAGACCCTTCCCGATGCGGGTTTCAAAGGAGTCGACTTGTTTCTGGTCGAGAAAGGAACCCCCGGGCTGAACGTGGGACGTCCCATACACAAGCTGGGAACCTGGGCTTCGGAAACCTCCGAGGTGATTTTGGAGAATGTGCGGGTGCCGGCCTCGCAGCTCTTGGGAGGTCAGGAGGGACGCGGAGCCGCTCTCTTGCGTGACATCTTAAGTGAAATACGGGTCATGACAGGAGCTCTCAGCATAGGGTTAACACGGGCGGCGCTTAAATCTTCACTGCAATACGCTCAGGAGCGTATTGCTTTTGGTCGCCCCATCATTCAGTTTCAAGCCATCCAGCACAAGCTGGCTGAAGTAGCCACGCGCCTGGAAGCGGCGCGCACCCTGGTTTACCGGGCGGCGTGGCAAATCGATCAGGGGCAGCGGGACCCCAAGATCTGCGCCATGGCCAAGCTCTTTGCGTCGGAAACCGCCAATTACGCCGCAGATGAGGCCACTCGAATCTTTGGCTCTTATGGCTTTGCCATGGAATACGACGCCCAGCGGTATTTTCGAGACGCTCGTTTCCTGCTTTACGGCGCGGGTACTTCCGAAATATGTCGAAACATCATTGCGCAGGAGCTGGCACGCTGACCTTACTCCGATTTCTGGTAAAGTCGGCGGTCGGTTGAGGTACCGATACAACGCACACTTAACAAAGAGAGGAACGAATGAGTTACCAGACGCGTGGCCGCACTTTTGATCAGTTCGAGCCGAATGAAGTGATCACCACAGCAAGACGTACCATCACCGAGGCCGACATCGTCAATTTTGCCGGCCTCTCGGGGGACTTCAACCCTCTGCATACCGACGAGGAGTTTGCACGAAGCACGCCTTTTGGAAAGCGCATTGCACACGGCATGCTCGTGGTTTCCGCCGTGACAGGTCTGGCCAATCAGATGGGGGTATTCGAAGGAACCACTTTGGCCCTGATGGAACAAACTATCCGTTATAAGGGCGCAGTGGTTCCCGGAGACACAATCCACCTGAAGTTGCGCGTAGCGGAAAAAAAAGAGTCTTCCAAGCAGGACCGGGGTGTGGTGACCTTCGAAACGCGTGTCAAGAACCAACGCGACGAGACAGTCGTGGAAGGACACTGGGTCCTTCTGCTGCGCCGCTCAGAAAAGAAATCGTAAGCAGTCGGAGAGGCCGAGAAGCGCAGGGGTTTTGAGCAGGATTAAGATGTTTCGCCAGAAAAGGAAATCACCATGCAATTGAAAGACAAGGTAGCGCTGATTACCGGCGCAGGACGGGGAATAGGCCAGGCCACCGCGTTTCGTTTTTCTTCAGAAGGCGCGCGTGTTGCAATCAATGATGTCGACGAAGAGGCTGGCCGGCAGACCGTTTCAGCCATTCAGGAAAAGGGCGGAGAGGCATTCTTTGTTCCTGCCAACATTACTCGACGTTCTGAAGTGGAAGCCATGATCGACCAGGTGACGGAACGTTGGAAACGCCTGGATATCCTGGTGAACAATGCCGGGATCAATCGGGATGCACTGACGGTTCGGATAAAAGACGGTGAAGTCAAGAAAATGGACGAAGAAGCCTGGGATTCCGTCATTAACGTGAACCTCAAAGGTACCTTCCTTTGCTGCCAAGCTGCCGCCGTCCCCATGATTCAGCAAAAGTCAGGGAGGATCACCAACACGGCATCTATCGCCATGCTGGGCTATATTGGACAAGCCAATTACAGTGCTTCCAAGGCCGGTATAGGCGGGCTCACCCGAACATTGGCGCTTGAGCTTGCCCCGTACAATATCAATGTCAACTGTATCGCTCCAGGCGGGGTAAAAACGCGCATGACGGCTGGAATCCCGGAGAAGATCATGGAGAAGCTCTTGCAGACCATCCCCCTGCGCCGCATGGCGGAGCCGGAGGAAATTGCCGCCCTTCACGCCTACCTCGTGAGCGATGAAGCCTCTTACATCACGGGACAGATCATTTTCATTGACGGCGGATTGAATTTGGGAAGGTGACGGATTTTTGATGGAGACTCCACGGACAAAGCAGCGTCCACTCAGGGTTCTGGTGGCCAAGCCTGGGCTGGATGGACATGATAAAGGGGCAAAGGTGGTTGCACAAACCCTGCGTGACGCTGGTTGCGAAGTCATCTATACAGGCCTGCACAAATCGGTTGAAGAGATCCTGCATACAGCGCTGCAAGAAGATGTCGACGTCATTGGACTTTCAGTCTTATCGGGCAATCACTTAGACATAACACGAGAACTGATCGAGGGTCTGCGTGCCAAAGAGATGGGTGATGTCGCCGTGCTCATTGGCGGGAACATCCCGCATCGGGACCGGCCGCTCCTGCTGGAAATTGGGGCAAGCGGAGTGTTTGCCACCGGAGCCCGCTTGACGGACATTGTATCGTTTGTCCGGGACATTGCGTCCCGCAAGGGGCTGCAGTAACATTCTTTTTTTGCAGCGAGGTACCCATCATGAGCAAAGCTTTGAAGGTGGAAGAATCCAAAAAAGCGGAGATCAAACCGGTTTTTCTGGAATCGGGAATTGAGGTAAAGCCCGTCTACGGACCCCAGGATACGGCCCATATCCGCGCCGACGTCGATATCGGAGAACCGGGATCTTTCCCATTTACTCGCGGCATCCACCGATACATGTACCGTCAAAAGCCCTGGACCATGCGCCAATACGCGGGCTTTGGCAGTCCTGCAGAGACCAATGAGCGTTTTCGTTTCCTGATCGAACACGGCCAGAATGCATTGAATGTGGCCTTCGATCTTCCCACGCAAATGGGACTGGATTCAGATGACCCTCGCTCTAGAGGGGAGGTAGGGCGCGTGGGAATGGCCGTTGACACACTAAAGGACATGGAAGTGGCCTTCGACCGGATTCCCCTCGACGAGATCAGCGTTTCTCTGACCATCAACGCGGTGACGCCGATTATCCTGGCCATGTATCTGACAGTGGCCGAGAAGAAGGGCATCCCTCGCCATCAGATTCGGGGAACCACTCAAAACGACATACTGAAAGAATACATCGGTCGCGGCGCCTGGATCTTCCCCGTCGAGTCTTCCATTCGCCTGATTGGTGACACTATTGAATTTTGCGCACGTGAAGCGCGCCGCTACTATCCGGTCAGCGTCTGTGGCTATCACATCCGCGAATCCGGAGCGACCCCGGTTCAGGAAATAGCCTATGCCTACTGCATCGCCGGGGCCTACATTCGCGAAGTTTTGCGACGAGGCCTTTCCGTGGATGATTTCGCGGATCGCATTTCCTTTAACTTTGACATCTATGGAAATCTCTGGGAGCAGGTAGCTAAATTCCGTGCCGCCCGTCGGCTTTGGGCGCGCTATATGAAAGAGGAGTTCCATGCCCAGCAGCCGAATACCATGATGATGAAAATGATTGCGGGTGGAGGCGGTAGTGGGCTCACCATCGAAGAGCCGGAGAATAACATTGTGCGTGGGGCCTACTATGCGCTCATCGCAGCTCTTTCCGGAACCCAGACCAGCGCTCTCTGCTGCTACGACGAGGCCTACACCATTCCCAGTCCCAAGGCTCAGCTGATTTCACTGCGAACCATGCAAATCCTGGCGGAGGAAATCGGCTTGAGCGATACCGTGGATCCTTTGGCCGGTTCTTACTACATTGAGTGGCTCACCACCGAAATGGAAAACCGCATGCAAACGGAAATGAAGCGAGTCAACGAACAATGGGGCGGGATTGTCAAAGCGGTAAGCCAAGGGATCATTCAGCAGGTGGTCGCCCGCCAAGCCTATGAAGTCGAGAGAAAGCTCCAACAAGGCGAGATCGTGAAAATTGGAGTGAATCGCTACCGCCGCGACCAAGAAGAGGCTCTTCCGGACGTGGAACTGCACCAGGTAAAGGCCGACGCGGTGGAGGAGCAGCTAAAGCGCCTGGCGGAAGTCAAGCGGCAGCGCGATTCAGCTGAAGTGGAATCCGCCCTGGCCGCGGTTCGCGGTGCCTGCTCCGGGGGGCATAACGTGATGCCCGCCATGATGCGCGCCGTAAGTGCTTACTGCACCCTTGGCGAAATTGTGGGGGTGATGAAACAGACCCTGGGAGAGTTTCAGGAGCCGGTGCGGCTTTAACCATTTTGCCCAAGCGCAGCATGAACATGGAGCTTTAAGTTGGGACCGGGTCTTCGCCAGCCGCTTCTATCCGGAGTTCGCGTGCTCGATTTGAGCCGCTTCCTTGCCGGACCCTTTGGGTCCATGATCCTGGGGGACCTCGGTGCAGAGGTCATCAAGATAGAAGAGCCGGGCCAAGGCGACCCCATGCGGCAGATGCCCCCGTATTTCCTGGAAGGGGAAAGCGCTTACTTCCTCAGTATCAATCGCAACAAACTCAGCATCACCCTGAATTTAGGCCATGTCGAAGGTCGCGAAGTCTTTTACGATCTCGTAAAGGTTGCCGACGTGGTCTACGAGAATTATCGTCCGGGGGTCATGGAGCGCCTGGGACTCGGTTACGAAAAACTTCGCTCCATCAATCCCCGCATCATTGTTTGCTCCATTTCAGGTTTCGGCCAAACCGGGCCCCACCGCGACCGGCCGGCTTTTGACCTGGTGCTGCAAGCCATGAGCGGCGCCATGAGCATCACCGGAGAGCCGGAGGGAGCTCCGGTACGCATGGGAATTCCCATGGGAGATCTGGCGGGCGGGATGTTTGCCGTGAAGGCCATCACTGCCGCTCTCTACTCCCGAGAAAAAACCGGTGAAGGCTGTTTCATCGATCTGGGATTAATGGATTGCCTTGTTTCTCTTCTCACCTACGTTGCCCAGTACTATCTGGCCGGGAGCCCCGTGCCTGAACCCGCTGGGTCCCATCACCAGTCGGTCGTTCCTTATGGGACCTTCGCCACGGCGGATGGATTTCTTGTGGTCGCCGTCTTTGCAGAACGATTCTGGCCGGCCTTCTGCCGAGCCATCGGACGTACCGACCTCGCGGAGGACTCCCGTTTCGTGCGCAACGACTCGCGGTTGGCCCACCGAAAGGAGTTGATGGAGGTCCTGGCGGAACTGTTCCGCCATGAGTCAACCTCAGAGTGGCTGGCACGGCTGGAAAAAGAGGGCGTCCCCTGTGGTCCCGTCAACAAGGTGGACCAGGTATTGAACGACCCGCAGACAAAAGCCCGGCACATGCTCACCTCTACACAACACCCCCTCATTGGAAATCTTCCCATACTGGGAAATCCCATTAAGGTGGAGGGCATTCCGGAACATTTTGCTCCCCCCCCGCTTCTCGGTGAGCACACCGGACGGGTCTTGACTGAACTTCTGGCTTACTCTGATGACAAAATTTCCACGCTTCGCAAGTCCAGAATCATTTAGCAGTAATGGATGAAAGGGCGGGTTTGCGCTTGGGCGGGTCTGAGGCGATCTTATGAGAATTGGCATCGACGTTGGCGGAACGTTTACTGATGTGGTGCTGGTCAACGAGAAGGAAGGGACCTTTCACTACACGAAAACACCTACCACGCATTATGACCTTGCCGAAGGTGTTCTCAAGGGCCTGGCTGAAATTCTGGAAATCGCCGGGGCCTCCATTCAGGAGGTGCGCCACTTGATCCACGGCACGACCATTGGGACCAACGCCATCGTTGAAGGTAAAGGCGCCAAGGTCGGTTTGATCACCACGAAAGGTTTTGAGGATGTGCTGGAGATTCGCCGCGTGGCTCGTCCGAAAGAGGCGGCTTTCGATTTTGAGGCTGACAATCCTCCTCCGCTGGTTCCCCGCTACATGAGACGCGGCGTGCCGGAACGGACCAACAGCAAAGGAGAGGTCATCGTGCCTCTGGACGAGTCCGCGGTGCGCGAGGTCATTGAGTTCTTTAAAGCGCAACGGGCAGAGGCGATTGTGATCTCCATGTTGTTTTCCTTCTTAAATCCCTGCCACGAGCAGCGCGCCGCTGGGATATGCCGCCAATTCTACCCGGAGGTTTTCATCACTTTGTCCAGCGAAATCTGTCCGGAGTTTCGCGAATACGAACGCACTTGTACCACCGTAATGAATGGCTATCTGGGTCCGGTAATCAAGCGCTACATGGACAACCTCATGCGCAGGCTTCAGGAGAAGTATGGGAAGATCCGGCTGCACATCATGCAAAGCAACGGCGGCTTGATGACGGCCGAGGTGGCAGCCGACCATGCAGCGCATCTGATCAATTCGGGGCCGGCCGGAGGCGCTCTGGCCGCTGCTTTCGTCACAAAGCTGGTGGGACGCCAGATGTCGGTAGGTGTCGATATGGGCGGCACGACCTTCGACATCTCCATGATTGATCATGGAATTCCCAAGACCACCACCTGGGGCGGCGTCACCGAATATCCGATCAAGCTCCCCATGGTCGATCTGAAAACCATCGGGGCGGGAGGAGGAAGCCTGGCCTATGTGGATGAGGGCGGTGTTCTGTATGTCGGTCCTCAAAGCGCTGGTTCGGACCCCGGTCCCGCGTGCTACGGATGGGGAGGAACACTTCCGACCGTCTCTGACGCCAACCTGGTGCTGAATCGGCTCAATCCGGGCTACTTCCTGGGTGGGAAAATCCCTCTTTATCCTGAGAAAGCCCGCCGTGCCATCGAGGAGCACGTCGCCAGAAAGATGGCGGTGTCTGTAGAAGAGGCCGCCCTCAGCATCGTTGAGATTGCCAATGCCAATATGGTCAAGGGGATTAACGGTGTCTCGGTGCAGCGCGGTTATGATTTAAGGGAGTTTGCTTTGATTTCCTTTGGGGGCGCCGCTGGGAACCACGCCGTCGAAATCGCTGCTGCGCTCGGCATCCAGGAAATCGTAGTGCCGCCTATTTGCGGAAACCTCTCGGCTCTCGGCCTGGTGGTTGCTGACATTCAATACAACCGTGTACGCACCCTTGCCCACAAAAAAGCGGGTGATCTACCAACCGTCATCCGTAATGCATTCCGTGACCTCGAGCAAGAGGCTATTCGCCAGCTCACGGAGCAGGAGGTGCGCCCGGAGGACATCCTGATTGAGTGGTCAGCCGACATGCGCTATGAGGGTCAATCCTGGGAACTCAACACGCCCATCCGTCGCACCCCTGAGTTCGGCGAGACAGAATTCCGGGCGGTCCTGGAAGGCTTTCACGATCTGCATAAGAAAGTGTACTCCTACAGCGAACCGAGAGAGAGGGTGGAATTCATTAACGTGCGTGTTAAGGCCGTTGGGAAAAATCCCACGCTTTCACTTCCCTCTTTTCCATTGAAGCCGGCACCGCTCACTCAGGCGCTCAAGGAAAATCGGCCGGTTTACTTCAAGGCCAAAGGATTTGTTGAAGTTCCCATCTATGAGCGTGATTGCATCAGCTGCGGAAGTCCAATAGTAGGTCCGTGCCTGATTGAGGAGAAAATTTCGGCTACTTTGCTCCCCTTTGGTACACGAGCCAAGGTGGATCAATTTAAGAATATAGTGATCCGTTTCGAGTACACATGAAACTGTTAGCCGTAAACCAGAACCACGTTGGTTTTCGCAAAACAAGCCATTCTTTTTAAAGCTTATGTATAAAGCCGATCCGGTCACCATGCAGGTCATTCGCTATGGTTTGGAAGCCATCGCCTACGATATGGGCTACAACCTGATGCGGATGGGTCGAACCACCATCGTGAAAGAAATCATGGACATCAATTGCGCGGTGCTGGATGCATCCGGAGGGATACTCTCGCAAGCCAATCTGAGTCCCTTCATGCTTTTCAGCATGCCCCTCACGGCCGCCAACATCCTCAAGATGGTCCCTGATCTGGAGGAGGGGGACATCATTATCAGTAATGATCCGTACCTGGGTGGGCAACACCTTCTGGACGTGCAGTTCTTCTCACCGGTTTTTGTTCAAGGCCAGCTCATCGCCTTCGTTTCCAACATCGCTCACCAGCTCGATATGGGTGGCGCGGTCCCAGGAGGTGTGGCTGGGGGTTTGACGGAAATTTTTCAGGAAGGGCTTCGCATTCCTCCCATCAAGCTGTATCGGCGTGGCAAAGAAGACCCGCAAATCATTAATCTGATCTCCCGCAACATCCGGATTCCCGAAAAGACTCTGGAGGACTTTCGGGCGCAAGCCGCCACTACCACGTGGGGCGTCTCGCGCGTGAAGGACCTGGTCTCAACTTACGGCCTGGGCACCTTTATGGCCTGCAAAGAAATGCTTCTGGATTATGGAGAGGAGATCGTCCGCCGTGCCATTCAAAATCTTCCCGACGGTGACTACACAGGAGAAGACTTCCTCGACGACGATGGGCAGACCCATGAACCTTTAAAGGTGCAGGTCAACGTTCGTATCCGCGGAGACGAGATGTCGGTGGATTTTGAGGGAAGCAGTCCTCAAGCTCGTGGAAATGTAAACTGTCCCTGGGCCTGCACCCAGGGCGCCGTCTTTTACACCATCGTCGGCATTGTGGATCCCTACATGGTGATCAACTCCGGTACTTTCCGGCCCATTCACGTGGACAGCAGGGAGGGCCTGATTACGAGGCCCATGGCACCTGCCGGTGTTACGGCCCGCAGCCAAACCATGACCAAGATCACCGAAGCTATGCTCAAGGCCATGAGCTATGTCGTTCCTGACCGTGTGGTGGCAGGAAGCCATGGGCAAGCCTGTACCTGCAGCTTTGTCGGAATCCACCCTGAAACCGGCAAGCCATTCGGATACGTGGAGATTCAGGGCGGCGGGGCCGGAGCCCGCCCGCGTAAGGACGGACCCGACGGACAAGACTTGCATTTAGGCCGCTTCATGAACACGCCAGTTGAGGCGGCGGAGATGGAATACCCGGTTATGATCGAGCGTTACGAGCTGATCCCTGATTCTGGAGGAGCAGGAAAATTCCGCGGAGGACTTGCGCTGCGCCGCGACATTCGTTTTCTCACCGACGTGACGTGGGCTCGCTATTCGGACCGCCAAAAGTTTCAGCCGCAGGGATTATTTAGAGGAAAGCCGGGATCTGTAGGCCGGTTGATCTTGAATCCCGGAACCGAACGAGAACAACAGCAGCGTTCCAAAGGGGTGGATCAGTTGAAAAAAGGTGACGTGTTGAGCATTCGTTTGCCGGGAAGCGGCGGCTACGGATCGCCGCTGGAACGGGACCCAAAGCTGGTGCAATGGGACGTCCTGAACGGCAAGGTCAGTCTCAAATCGGCCTGCGAAGATTATGGAGTGGTTCTTAACGATGATCTCAGCCTAAATGAGGGCGCAACCCGTTCGCTGCGTGAGAAGATAAAGACGGACCATCGAGAAACGTATCCCGGGACATAAACGTATGCGCTTTGAAAAACTTTTCATTCCGTATGGCTGTTATTGGAGCACTCCGTTCTGCAAATGGCAGGGCAGCTTCAGCAACCTTCACCCGCTCTTGTTTGCCGCCGACACCGCTCGCAGGGCTCTGGCGGCAAGGAACATGGATGCCGGAATGATTTCCTCCTTGTATCTCGGGTTTACGGTTCCTTCGCCGCATTGCTTTTATGGGGCTCCGTGGGTTGCCGGTCTCATCGGTGCGCCGTGCATAACCGGGCCCACTATTTCACAGGCGTGCGCCACTTCGGCCCGAGTCATACAGGAGGCCGGGCTTGAGATCGAAGCCGGCGGCGATGCCCGCACGCTGGTGCTGGGAATCACTGCCGATCGAACTTCAAACGGACCTCACCTTGTGTACCCCGGCCCGCTCAAACCAGGCGGGACCATGGAATCCGAGGATTGGGTCTGGGGAAATTTCAACTGCGACCCGCTCGGCAACAATTCCATGATTGAAACCGCTGAAAAGGTGGCGGGTGCCGAGAAGATCAGCACTGAAGAACAGCATGAAGTTGTCTTGCTGCGGCATCGCCAGTACCAGGAAGCGGTCAAGGATGATTTTGCCTTTCAGAAGCGCTACATGATTTCGCCCGTTGAGGTGCGTCCCGCAGGAAAACTCCTGGCCACCGTCGTGACCGACGAAGGCGTCTACCCGACCACGATGGACAGACTGAAAAAGTTGAAACCGGTCCTCCCCGGGGGAACCGTCACCTATGGCGGACAAACCTATCCAGCGGATGGAAACGCCGGAATGCTTCTCACAGGCCGCGAACGGGCACGCGAGCTGAGTCTGCGTCTTGAGGTAGAGGTTCAGGTCATTGCCACGGGCGCCGGCCGGGCGGAGCAATCCTACATGCCCAAGGCAAATCTTCCCGCTGTTCAAAAGGCGCTGGCTGCGGCCGGTCTCACCATCAAGGATATGGGCGCGATCAAGACGCACAATCCTTTCGTGGTCAATGATATTTATCTGGCACGGGAACTCGGCCTGAAAGCAGAAGAAATGAACAACTACGGCAGCTCGTTAATCTGGGGCCATCCCCAGGGTCCCACCGGAATGCGCCTAATCATTGAGCTGATCGAGGAACTGGTCATTCGCGGCGGCGGATTCGGTTTGTTTACAGGCTGCGCCGCCGGAGACAGCGCCATGGCAGTAATTGTGCAAGTCCGCGCCCGCAAATAATCAACGATTGCTCCATCCAGTGCGTTCGCAGGAGGCCCGTATTGACGGGCAGGGACACCCTGTCCGATTAAAAAACCACGGGAATCAATCAATAACTGAAGATCGTTTTTGCTTGATCCCCTTGTGATCATTTCCTCAGCGGTGGTCTTTACCGGGTCGCATCTGTTCTGGCCGGATTGCGCAAAATTGGTCCCTGTCATATCCCGTTCACATCCACGGCCAGGATCTGGCTCGGTCAGAAATCGAAGCGGAGCACAACATACAGATTGTCATTTCGCGAGGCGATTACCGCGTATGTTGAGAGCCTCAAAAAGGATAAGCTTCCCGTTCCCAAAAGCGTCGGACCTGAAATCGTGCGCGTGACCGTGCATGTCTAGTGTAGTGTCTCAAAAGTTGCTTTACAACGAGCGATCTTCGCGAGGATAGCCTCAACAGATGCAGTCCAGAGGAAAGGTTTTGGATTCTTGTTGGTTTCTCGCAGATACGTTTCGATGGCCGTGACCAGATCAGCGAC
>JACQSY010000064.1 GCA_016211085.1 Acidobacteriota bacterium
ATAACTACCACTCTGCCGAAGGCCGGAGCGGAGCCGCAGGCGCAGCGACATTCCTCTTGCCGCAGCAGTCCGAGCCGCGAGAGCCTGCCCCGAGCGGAGTCGAGGGAAGCCACTCGGGGTCCCCAACGCGCCGCTGTCAGCGCGTTGGGGTGGGAAGGCGGAGCGACATCTCTCATTCACTGGACGAAACGGAATCACTACCGTGAGGGCAACCGCCATTCCGTCTATGTGCATCTCGCAGCGGCAAGAAAACCTCGGCTTTGCGTCAGGGCACGGTTTCAACCGTGCCGAGACCGGGAACTTAGAACATAACTACCACTCTGCCGAAGGCCGGAGCGGAGCCGCAGGCGCAGCGACATTCCTCTTGCCGCAGCAGTCCGAGCCGCGAGAGCCTGCCCCGAGCGGAGCCGAGGGGTCAGGGAGCGGACATCTGGTTTCAGGCTGCTTGATGAGGACTGCTCGTCCGAGAAGCTAGTCGTGGCTCAGTTCCCGGTTTGCCGACTAAACAACCGGGTGGCGTCGAATCCGTAAACCCTGCGGCGTCACACGGGATTATTATTGGCTGGCCGCAATTTCCCGGGGATCGGACTCAACTCGTCTGAAGTTGTGCTACACTCGCGCCGATGAGGTCTGACAAAGTTGCTGGGCCTAGGCAGGGTAGCGCACCGTTTTTAAGATGGGCGGGCGGCAAACGTCAGTTGCTTCCTGTGTTGGCGAGGTACTGGAATGAAAAATACAAGCGTTATATTGAGCCGTTTGCTGGATCTGCCTGCCTGTTCTTCCATCTCGCGCCAGCGAAGGCAATACTCGGCGACCTTAACACAGAGCTTATTGGAACGCTCCGTGAGTTGAAAATGAACCCGCAGGGTATAAGTGCGCGTTTGAGACAGCTCAGGAAGGGACGCGAGCACTACCTCACGATGCGGGCAATTGCCCCTGCATCAATTCCTGCGCCGGAGCGCGCTGCGCGATTCATTTATTTGAACCGATTCTGCTTCAACGGCCTATATCGAACCAATGGTACCGGACGTTTTAATGTCCCGTATGGCGGTGAGAAATCTGGCAGCTTACCGGCAACGGAACGTCTCCTTGCGTGTTCGTTATTATTAAAAAACGCCACACTAATTGCGGGCGATTTTGAGAAGGTGCTTGAGCGCGTTAAGCCTGGCGATTTTGTTTACATGGACCCTCCTTTCAGCGTGAAAGCCAGACGGGTCTTTAATGAGTACGACAAGTCACTATTTAGTTTTGACGACGTGGTGCGACTGCGGGGTTGGATGGAGGGCTTGGCGGTCCGCAACATTTCCTTCCTTGTGAGCTATGCGGAGTCAGACGAAGCGGATTTTCTGAAGGGGGACTTTCACACTGAAGTCGTCGCGGTGAGGCGTAATATCGCCGGTTTTTCCGACAAGCGCAAGCATTCGCGCGAACTTCTAATCTCCTTCATTGCGGGCAAAAAGAGGTCGAAAGGTGCCGTTTGACTGAATGCTATTGGCGAGGGAATAGACCGACCCACTGGTCATGATTCGCGTGCAAAATAGGAATTGAGTTGTTTGGAGTCTTGTGCGCCAGAACAATCACCAAACCGCAATCGCCCCAGCCTCTCGGTTGCTGGTTGTTTGCCCGCCGACAATATATCAGAAGCCTATTTTTTTCTTGAGCTGTGAAATGCTTACAATCAGTTGAAAAGATATTGTCGTCATCCTTTAATTTGATATGGGAAACGACCTGCATCCGCGTTTCGTTAGAGATTTTCTGGCGTGCACCTTGCGTTACCGCGACCAAGATGAGGTAAACCGTCGGCTCGCCGGGTAGCAGTTCCTCCATTACTTCTCGCCAACCTGTACACACTTGAGTGCCGCTTCCGGCGAAATCGTCGAGAAAAACAACAGTGTCTTCAGACCCGAGGTTCTCCCGCAGCAACTCGCTCTTGTGTATGTAAAGTTTGTCGTATTTACTGCCGGTCATTCCCGTGGCTGCACGCCATTTGTGCAGCATCGTATCGCCACTTTCCCCGGCAGCCTTGGAAAAGGCGACAAAACGCCAATTTCCCTTGCGATTCCTTTCATTGCGGTCCCAGCCATCAAGCCTATCCAAGATATTTTTGAACGCTTCTTCAATGGATTCATGGCTTACAAAATACAAACAGTCTAGTCTCTTGAGTCATTGAATTCTTGCATAATGGCCTGGTCTGTGTGCCGGCAGTGTCGCGGAAGCGAAACGGGCAATCGAAGCGAGAATTTGATCGGCAGTTTTGGTCCACACACAGGGCTTAGGATTTTGGTTGTGCACCGCAATGAATTCGGAGATGGCATCCTCCAGTTCCCGAACGCTGGTATGCGAACCGCGCCGAATCTGTCGCTGGGTCAGGAGCGCGAACCAGCG
>JACQSY010000069.1 GCA_016211085.1 Acidobacteriota bacterium
CAGCATCTCGGACGGGTCGAGCAGTTGACTAATCAGTTGGTCGCGCTTTCGTTTCCTCCCCTTCTGTTTCATTTCTTTAGATGAAACTATTCTAACCCATTCCGTCTGACAAAAATCATTTCTTTAGGAAAATCAGAATCGTCCGCGCCAAAATTTGGGGGAGGGCAAGGTCAAATGCAGAGCTTGGCCGGCGCGTGATCAGAGGCGCGCGCGAAGCGCCAGCGGAGCAAGCGCTGGTTTGGACCAGGAGCGTGTCCTTCCGGCAAGCCTGCATGAAATTCCTCTAAAAGCATTGCTATAGTCAGCTGTTGAGCAAAGCGCTCAAGGAGGACAGCTGAATGAACCGCAGAAACAAAGTGGAAAGTTCAAAGCGTCTGGCGCGAGCGTTGCGGCGATTCGAGCGTTGGCGCCAGACCCGCAAGAGTGTGTCGCCGATCCCGAAGGCGCTGTGGGCATCGGCGGTAGAAGCGGCCAGAGAGTGCGGCGTCAATGCTGCTGCCCAAAAGCTTCGTCTTGACTACAACGCCCTGAAGAAACGCTTCCAGGCATGCCCCTCCAACTCCTCTCCTGCGAAGGTCACGCCGGCCTTTGTCGAGCTGATCGGACCGCACCCCGGCCGGAGCTTGGAATGTATTCTGGAGCTGGAGGATGTCAGCGGTGCCCGGATGCGGATTTCGCTCAAGGGTGCGGAGAGTTCCGATCTGGCGGCCCTGAGCCGGGCGCTCTGGAAAGGCGAAGCATGATCCAGATTGCGCCGCAGATGCGCATCCGCGTGGCGGTCGAGGCGGTGGATCCGCGGCGGGGGATCGATGGTCTGGCGCGGCTCTGCCGGGACGTGCTGGCTGCGGATCCCTTCTCGGGAACGCTGTTTGTGTTTCGCAACCGTCGAGGCACCACTGTCAAGATCCTGGTCTACGATGGCCAAGGATTTTGGCTCTGCCAGAAGCGTCTTTCGTCGGGCCGCTTTCGCTGGTGGCCGACCGCCACGGGCGTCGCGCTGAAGGCTCTGGAGGCCCACCAGCTGCAGGTGCTTCTGGCGGCCGGCAATCCGGCGGCGGCCCAAGGGGCGCCGGCGTGGCGGCGCCTGTTGCTTCCGGTTTAAAAAAGACTTGCGTTCCGGTTGAGTCCCTGCTACCTTGGCGGGGTGGAAGGGAGGTTCCGATACCGGGGGCGCGTGATTACGGAGGCGGAGGTCGCCTTCATTCGTCGGCTTATTGCCGACCATCCTCAAGTCAGTCGCCGGCGGCTTTCCGAGAAGCTGTGTGAGGCCTGGCGCTGGGTGCAGCCTAACGGTGTGCTGTGCGCCATGGTTTGCCGGGGGCTCATGCTGGCCCTTCACCGTGCGGGTCAGATCGAGCTTCCCCCGGCTCGGCAGCTCTCGAAAAATCCGCTCGTAGAGCGTAGCCGACCTGCACCGGTCGAGGTGGATCAAACCGTCCTGGTCGCCCCCTTGACCGAGCTTCGGCCGTTGGAGTTCGGCTCCGTCCGTCGCACCCCGGAGGAATCGCTCTTTAACAGCCTGCTGGAGCACCATCACTTTTTGCGTTACGTGCAGCCGGTGGGGGAGCAAATGAAATATCTCGTCTGGGCGTGCGGCCGACCGGTGGCCTGTCTGGCCTGGTCCTCGGCGCCGCGTCACCTGGCGCCGCGCGATCGCTTCATCGGTTGGACGGCCGAGGCGCGCCGTCAGAATCTGCGCTACGTGGCCTACAACAGCCGCTTTCTCATTCTGCCCTGGATTCAGGTCCCGTACCTGGCCTCCCACCTTCTGGCACGTATGGCCAAGATCCTGCCGCGCGACTGGAAGCGGACGTATGGGCATCCGGTCTACTTCCTGGAGACCTTTGTCGATCCCGAGCGTTCCCGAGGGACATCTTATCGGGCCGCCAACTGGATCGTGCTGGGTACCACCACGGGTCGGGGCAAAAACGCGCCCACAAAAAAACCCACCCGCTCCCTCAAGCAGGTGCTCGGTTATCCCTTGATCAAGCATTTTCGCCGGCGCCTGAGTGAGGTAGAGGTAGGATGAGGCAAAGCCCGGAGCGGCTTTCCCTGAATATGCACGATCTCGATGAAGTTCTGGAGCGAGCCCGGGCGATTCTCTCCCCGGAAGATTATCGGATTTTAAAAGCGGTGGTGAATACCCCGGCCTACGTGACTCGCGTCGCCGAGGACCGGAAAACCACGATCGTCCAACTGCGCCGGCTGCTGTTTGGATCGTCGAGCGAGAAGACGTCCAAGATCCTTCTGCTGTTGGAGCGCCTCGAGGAAGAGCCCGCCACCGATAGCCCAAGCGAAGCATCCAGCGACGCTCAACGCCCAGAGCGTGAGGAAGAAGTCTCACCCCCGGCCGAGGCAAAACGACCGCCCCAGGGGCACGGCCGCAACGGCGCCCAGGCCTATCCGGGGGCGGAGAAGATCTCGGTCCCGCACCAAGGCTTTCGATCTGGTGATGCCTGCCCGGAGTGCCGGAAGGGCAAAGTCTACGGCTTACGCGATCCCGGCCTGCTGGTACGCATGGTAGGGCAAGCTCCGCTCCAGGCCTGCGTCTACGAACTGGAGAAACTGCGCTGCAATCTGTGCGGGGAAGTCTTTACCGCCGACCCGCCCAAGGGGGTGGGTCCCGAGAAGTACGACGCCACGGCCGGAAGCATGATCGCCCTTTTAAAGTACGGTAGCGGGCTTCCTTTTCACCGCCAGCAACAGTTGCAAGCCAGCCTGGGCATTCCCCCGCCCAGCTCGACGCAATGGCAGATTGTCCGGGACCTGGCCGGCGTCGTGGCGCCCGCTTACCAGGAACTGGTCCGGCAGGCGGCCCAAGGCGAGGTCCTTCACAACGACGACACCGCCGTGAAGATTCTCGAACTGGCAGCCCCAGGCGCCCCACAGATCTCCCACGGGGAGGACCCCGAAGAGGACTTCGCGGGCCGCACCGGCATTTTTACTTCCGGTATTGTCTCCACACGCCAGGCCCGAAAAATCGCGCTCTTTTTCACCGGGCGAAAACACGCCGGGGAAAATCTAGCCGACGTGCTGGCCCAACGCGCCAGCGAGCTCGGTCCGCCCATCCAGATGTCCGATGCGCTCTCGCGCAATCTGCCCGGCCAACTGGAGGCCATTGTGGCCAACTGTCTGGCGCACAGCCGTCGCAAGTTTATCGATATGGCCGAAAGCTTTCCGGCCGAATGCCGCCACGTGCTGGAGGCGCTCGCGAAAGTCTACCGAAACGAGGCGCTCACCCGCGAGCAGGAGATGACGGCCCACGAACGCCTGAGCCTTCATCAGGCTGAAAGCGCTCCCGTGATGGAAGCGCTCCACGGGTGGCTCCGGGGTCAGTTCGAGGAAAAACGGGTGGAACCGAACTCCGGTTTGGGACGTGCGATCTCCTATATACTCAAGCGCTGGAAAAAGCTGACCTTGTTTTTGCGCGAGCCGGGCGCTCCGCTTGACAACAACGTCTGCGAGAGAGCGCTCAAGAAGGTTATTCTGCACCGAAAAAACGCCCTCTTCTTTAAGACTCAGAAGGGCGCCCAGGTGGGCGACATCTTTATGAGCCTGATCTACACCTGCCAGCTTTCGGGCGCCAATCCCTTCGACTATCTGACCGAACTCCAGAAACACGCTCAGGAGCTATCGGAGAACCCTGCAGAGTGGATGCCGTGGAACTACCGCCACACGCCCGAACGGGACGGCGCATCGCGCGAGCCCCCTGGCTGATCCGCTCTCCGCACGGCCTGACCAAACCCTTACTTTTACTTACACATGCTTACCGGAAGGACACGCACCAGGAGCGCTCGTTCCACTCGCGCCTCTGAACACTGTGCTTGTGAGGACACGCTCACGCTGCGCCTTCAGAGGCGCGCGCGAAGCGCCAGCGGAGCAAGCGCTGGTGTTGATTGCACCAGGAGCGCTCGTTCCACTTGCGCCTCTGAACAGCGTTTTCAAACCTCGCCGAGAGCTTTCCGCAGGCTTCCATATTTTTCAATCAGCGCCCGGGCCTCTAGGGCTGTGACACCTCGCTTCAACATAATCACGCTTTCGGCAACACTCCCGCACTGCTCGAGAGCCGTGCGGGCCTTTTCCGCATCCTGTCCCGTGATCTCCACCACAGTCCTGACGGCGCGCTCGAGCAGCTTTTGGTTCTTCCTCTGAACATTGATCATCAAGTTGCTATAGACATGACCCAGGCGGATCATGGCCGCCGTGGAGATCATATTCAAGACCATCTTTTGCGCAGTTCCAGCCTTCATTCGTGTGGAGCCGGTGAGCACCTCAGCCCCCGTCTCCACTTCAATTGCCAAATCCGCCTGCCGGCTTAGAGGTGACGACCGGTTGCAGCTGATGCCGACGGTGAGTGCTCCCACACTCCGGGCGTAGCTCACCGCACCCATCGTGTAGGGCGTACGCCCGCTGGCACTCAGGCCGACAACGACATCTACTTTGCTGATGTCGCGCTGCTGCATGTCACGACGCCCTGCCTCGGCATTGTCTTCAATCGATTCATCAGCCTTGAAAAAAGCCTCGATACCCCCAGCCAGGATGCCTTGAACGCGGTCGGGTTCGATTCCAAAGGTGGGAGGGCATTCGGCCGCATCCAGCACGCCGAGGCGGCCGCTGGTACCGGTCCCCACGTAAAGCAGCCGCCCGCCCTCTTTCAAGCGCGGGCAGATCGCATTCACCACGGCCGCAATTTGGGGAATTGCTGGCTGGATAGCTAAAGCCGGCTGCTGGTCAGCCTCGTTAATGAGCTTTAGCACCTGGATTGTGTTGAGAAGGTCAATGTCTTTGGTTAGAGGATTGCGGTCTTCTGTGTTCATGGCACCTCCATAAAAGGACACTAGCAATTATCCTGTTTCCACCTGATAGTAGTTAATATGAAAGCCGGTTCGGCATCTGGGACTCCAAATGGACTCGCCTCATGAACTTCATTGATTGGACAGTGGTGGCCGCTTATTTTTTGATGAGCCTGGCGGTGGGACTTTACTACTCACGGCGTGCCGGGCGCGATACCAGTGAGTTTTTTCTTTCGGGACGCAACCTGCCCTGGTGGCTGGCTGGGACCTCGATGGTCGCTACCACCTTTGCAGCCGACACTCCCCTTGCCGTCACAGAACTAGTGGCGCGAAATGGAATCGCTGGGAACTGGTTGTGGTGGAATTTTCTGTTCGGTTCCACACTTACAGTTTTCTTTTTTGCGCGTTTGTGGCGCCGGGCGAACATAATGACCGACCTGGAGTTTATTGAACTCCGTTATTCGGGAAAACCTGCTTCCTTGCTCCGTGGGTTTCGCGCTCTTTATTTGGGGCTTTTCATCAATACCGTGATCATGGGATGGGTCAACCTGGCCATGGGGAGCATTCTTCAAGGTATGTTCGGAATCAGCGCAGAACAGGTGTTGTTTTATGTTTTTGCCAGCATGCTTCTGGTGGCGGTTTACTCGGCCCTGTCGGGGCTGTGGGGTGTGGCTTTGACCGATGCGCTTCAGTTCCTGGTCGCGATGACCGGAACCATCGTTCTGGCCGTGGTAGTTTTGGACCTTCCCCAGGTTGGTGGAGTGTCCGGACTCCGAGAGCAGTTGCCGCCGTGGGCTTTTGAATTTACACCGTCCCTGGGGGTAGGTGAGACCGCGGCCGGTTCCGCCTTAGGCCTGAGCGTCAGCGCTTTTGTAGCGTACCTGGGAATCCAGTGGTGGGCCTCCTGGTATCCAGGAGCGGAACCGGGCGGCGGCGGTTACGTGGCGCAGCGAATGATGTCGGCACGAGATGAGCGGCACTCACTGCTGGCGACGCTCTGGTTCACCGTCGCTCATTATTGCGTCAGGCCCTGGCCCTGGATCTTGGTGGGGCTTTCCACATTGGTTCTTTATCCCGATCTCGGTGCAGCTGAAAAGAAGCTGGGATACGTTTACGCCATGCGCGACTTTCTTCCGCCTGGATTGAAAGGCTTGCTGGTGGCGGCTTTTTTTGCGGCTTACATGTCGACCATTGCAACCCAGCTCAACTGGGGCAGCTCTTACGTGATCAATGATTTTTATCGTCGTTTTGTAAGGCGGAATGCATCGGAAAAACATTACGTGCAAATCTCCAGGGTAGTGACGCTCCTGCTGATGCTAACTTCCGTTCTGGTGACGCTCGTGATTGAGACTATTTCCGGGGCCTGGCAGTTTGTCATAGAGGCTGGCGCCGGCCTGGGACTGGTTTTGATCCTTCGTTGGTACTGGTGGCGCATTAATGCCTGGAGTGAAATTGCCGCCACGCTTGCCCCGTTTGGGGCATACTTCTTCCTGAGGGAATTCACCAGCGTGACCTTTCCGGTCACTCTCTTTTACATAGTGGGCTTTACCACGGCAACCTGGCTGGTGGTGACTTTTTTGACGCATCCCACGGATGAAGAGCACCTTTTGCGTTTTTTCCGTCGCTGTCGGCCGGGAGGCATTGGTTGGAGGCAAGTTGCGAAGCGGGTTCCGGATATGCGGCTCAGCGATCAATTTAGCAGGATGTTTGTCAATTGGCTCTTGAGCATTCTGCTGGTGTACACCTTCTTGTTTGGAACGGGGAAAATTTTAGTCGCTGAGTACGCGGCTGGCGTGGCGTACTTTGTCACGGGTCTTGTCGCTGGCGCAGTCCTTTACCGCAACCTTCGCCTGGAGATGAGAAGGGAGTCCAAGTAATCCCAGCCTTTTGGAGGGTGGGTCACACCAGAGCAGGCTTGATGGACTCGCCGCGCGGCGAGCGTGCCGCAACGCAATCGGGGTGAACCGGTCAAAACGAACCGAACTTCGGACCTCGTGTTTCGCGGTTCAAGCTTCGCCAAGCTTTATTCGGTTTCGCGGGAGCCTTGGATTGCTTCGTAAAGAATCTCGACCGGGTGTTGTACAGGAATCTCCACTCCGCGGCGGCGCAAGCCCCATTGAATCTGAAGAATGCAGCCCGGATTTGCCGTGGCAATTCGTTCGGGGCCTGCACTGAGGAGTTCGCTGATCTTCTGTTCCAGCAGCTGGTCGGCCATCTGGGGACGAATCAGGTTATAAATGCCGGCGCTTCCGCAACAACGATCCGAATTCGGCGGGCTTAGAAGCTCAAGGCTGGGGACCATCCCCAGCAGCCGCCGCGGGGGTACGGAAACACGCTGTCCGTGCAAGAGGTGGCAGGCGTCATCGTAGGCGACACGCAGGGGAAAAGGAAGAAACTCCCAGCGCGCCGCAATGGAATCAAGAAACGAAAGCACGTCCTGAACTTTTGCTGCGAAGCGGCGCGAGTCCTGCGTGTGCAGCAGGTGCTCGTATTCGCGCATGACGGAGCCGCAGCCGGCGGAGTTGGTGAGGATGGCGTCCACCTCCTGTCTCAGGAAAACCTTGACGTTTTCTGAAGCAAGCTTGAGGGCTGTTTGCTGATCTCCGCTGTGAATGTGAAGCGCTCCGCAACAGGTTTGCCGTCCGGGCAGCAATACATCGCATCCGGCCCTACGCAGAAGCTCAATCGTGGCGTGATGAACCTGAGGGAGCAGCACGGGCATGACGCATCCCGTGAGAAAACTGACGCGGTAGCGCCTTTGACCGTAAGCAGGGTAAAAATGCTCGAAACGCCTTGGCGATGGAATTTCAGGAAGCTGCTGGTTCATTCGCCACAGTGTGGGCTGCACTCCCTTAAGGAGAGCGGCAAGAAGGCGTTGCAAGCCCCACCTTTGGTACAGTCTCACCAAGCGACCCGCATAAGACATCCTCCTGGGAAACGGTAGGATCTTTTGGAGCAAGAATCTTTGAAAGAAAGGCGGCGGCTTTTCTCCGTAAATACGAGCTTTCGTCTCGTTCAGCATCAGTTCGTAGCGCACGCCGGAAGGACAGGCGCTTTCGCAGGCTCGGCATCCGAGACAACATTCGAGGTGATCGATCACCTCCGCATCGAGTGCGATCGTTCCTTTTCGAAGGCTGTTCATCAAGTAGATTCTTCCCCGAGGCGAGGCAGCTTCGTTACCGAGAACCTGGTAAGTAGGACATTTTGAAAGGCAGAATCCGCAGTGGATACAGTCAAGATTAACGTCAAAAGGATTTTTGACTCTGGGTTGTACAGGCGTAGGGTTTGAAGACACGTTTAAACTACAAACCTGCCGGGATTCAGAGTGTTGTTCGGATCAAACGCTTGTTTTATCTTGATCATCAGCTGAAGTGGCTGGGTCACGGGCCCCCAGACGTTAACTCCTTCTTTAAGCCTCGCGTCGGCTTTAAAAAGAATACTGTACACGCCTTCTGAGATCCATCTTTCCACCCATGGTTTCCAGAGGGGGAAAAAATCATTTCCTTCGATAAAGCTAAAGATGACTCCGTTGCGAAGATGCCCTGTGATGGCGCCTGTGCCCGGGATTTGCTCGGCGCTGCTCCAGACCTTCTCCAAAGGTCCGATCGGAGAAATCATTCTCACGATGGAACAGCCGTTCTCTGGCTGAAGCGCCTGGCGGAAATCATTATGCCATTCGTTCCAAAAGCGTTGCTCTTCGGCTTCGTCCAATAGGACCGCGGCTGGAAACTCCTCCTGGAGTCGGCGGACCTTCCAGGTTACAACGGGGGCTGAATCGAGAAATTGCAGCGCCAGCACCAGTCGGCGGCCGCTTTGAGAGGCGAGAAAATTAGGGGCGGGCTTGGTTGCTTCCAGAGCGGCGGGCTCGACTGCGTTGCGGACTTCGATGGCGATCCGGATGAGATCTGCAGAATTTTCAAAGAACAACAGAGCTGTTTTGCTCTGTTCGGGCCGCGGCCGTAGCTTGAAAGTCAGCTTGGTGAGAACTCCAAGACTCCCCATGGATCCCGCATAAAGCTTGCACAAGTCGTAGCCCGCGACATTCTTGACCACCCTTCCGCCGGCATGGCTGAGAATCCCTTCCGGAAGCAGCGCTTCGATCCCAATCAGATAGTCTCTGGGACCTCCCAGGGCTCCCTCATAAGGTCCCGAGAGGCCGGTGGCTACCACCCCGCCTATGGTCGCATGCTGGGCATTGACGGGGAAAAAAGGCAAATACTGACCTCGGGCCTGCAGGGTGCCTGAGAGTTTCTCGAGCGGGCATCCCGATTCCACCTGAATCGTCAAGTCCTCGGGATTGTATTCAAGAATGCGATCCCACCTTCTCGTTGAAAGGATGTCGGTCACCCGGGCGGGTTCATTTCCAAGGAACCAGTGACTGCCTCCACCCAGGATCAGAACGGCCGCCTTTTGACGGTTCTTCTCCACCATCCAGCTTCGGCAGGATTCGACATCCTCGGGTTCAAAAACCGGCGGGGGGATGCGCCCCGGCTGAATCCATTGATAGGCTTCGTTGATGCTGAGCATGGTATGTATTTTTCAGCTCCACCCGCTTCGGGCACGGCTTTCGTTCATCAACTCCTCCTCGCTCTTTGACCTCGCCTCACAAGCCCTACTCGCAAACGCACGCTTATTGATGCTCCGAGACTAGTATCGACGACGCGTCAAGAAAAGGTTTGAAATTGACCCGTTTACGCGATGGGGGCAAGATGATGAGGTGTCGCGAAACCTGCAAGGCCTACTGGCTTACATGCCGTTGGCCGGCTCGGCTCTTTTGCTGGGCCGCCCAGGCGATCCCGAACTCCGATTTCATGCCTGGCAGGGGACGATGCTCTTTTTGACGATAGCCATTCTGGATCTGGCCTTGTGGGTCTTGATGGCAGCTTCTTACCGGGTTTCCTGGTATCTGGGAGAGGAAGCATTTCAGGGACTGATGTGGATTTACGCTACTGAGCCGGCCCTGTGGCTTTGGTTGGCCTTCCGTGGCTATGGTTTGAAACGAACTTCGATACCCTGGGTCAGCGGGACAGCCGAGTCTCTGAGCGGTATCAAGGCTTCGCAGTAAAGGCATTCTTTTTGCAACCGGTGGCCGGCTTCGGAAGTGGCCGCTTTATTCCGGTAGCGCCGTGCTGGCGCTTCCAGAGATTCCTCCCTGGAACTTTCTCAAGACCGCGCGCTTTTCCACCTCTCCAATAAGCGTGGAAAGATAAATTTCAAACCGGTGCAGCAGAAAAACGCGTTCTTCTCCTCCCGTGGCTTGCAGCTCTTGGGCAAATTGATCGAAGGTCTGCCAGTCGCGGAACATTAGAAAATGCATGCTGGCGCCTTGAAACGTCCGCAGCTCCTCATCAAATTGTTCCCAGGCCAGCGGCCCCGGATCCGCCAACGAACGAACGGTTTCACGCAGGTGTGTCAGATCCGTGAGCAGTTGCAGCGTTTCCTGAAATCGGCGCGTGAGGTCCTCGAAGAGCTCAAATTCATTGAAGCTGGGCTTTAAGACATGAATCAACTGAAGGAATGAATCTTGAAAAGCGTGATGCAAAAGGCCGCAGGCGTTCTCTACATGACTGTAGACCTCTTCAATCTTCCTTTTGAGTTCGAGGTCGCGAAGCTCCTGGCTGAAAACCTTCTTGATCTCCAGCTTGAGAGCGCAGCGTGTGCTGTAAATTAAAGTGGCCAGTTCCGGCAGGTAATGATCGAGGTATTTACAGGTTTCGTCGAGGTGCTTGAGGAATGCTCGATAGGAATGATAGCACTCGGAAAGCAGGGCAAGCACCTTTCTGCTTTTAAAGTTCCTCCAGATTTCCTGTTGCAGGTACTTGATGATCGAAATGATGCGGAAAAACTCTTCAAAAACCTGCTCCAGTTGTTCACGTATTCCCTCCATTTCGATGGACGAAAGCAGTTCCCGCTGAATCAGGTGGTGAGCGCGCCAGTCATAGGATTTCCGTTTCAAGTAAATCTGGGATTCGCTGCGTCGCAGGCGTTCGATTTCATGAAGCAGGATCGAGCTCAAGGACTTGAACTCCTGGCGGGAGACTCGAGGCAACCGGATCAGAGCAAGTGCGATGGTTTTGTATTGCTCGAGGAAATTGACAAAGGCGAGAAATTCATCAATGCGACGGGCGTGGCGACGGTAATCCCGGATCTGCTTTTTCCAGTCTTGCGCCGAATTAAACTGAAGCGAAGGGTCGGCTTCGCGGGCCTCTTTCATTTCCGATTCAGCCAGGGGACCGGCCAGAGCAATGAGGTCCTGTGCGATTTGCACCGAAGTGCGAACTTCTTCCTGGAAGTCTCGGTCGAGCGGTAAAGGGATTGTTCTTGAAAAGGGAAGGCCGTTACGACGGTGCAACGCCGCCAGTCCATTGAGCCATAACTCGAACTGATCAAAGCGGCTAAGCACGAAGAGGTTGCTCATTAAGAAACCTTTTACGCGCCTCCGTGGCACAATTTGATGATCTCTATCACACTTTTTCTGGATCATTTAGGATGCGGCGAGGGGCGCAGCACCTTGATCGGAGGCGCGCACGAAGCGCAGCGGAGTAAACGCTTGCGTTTATTGCAGGAGCGATCGTTTTCTCCGACATGATCCGCGAATGGATCAGCCTTGCCTGTGACGAAACCACACTGCGGAAATTCTTTATTGAAATCGGCTTTGCTTCGGAGCGAGCGGCATCTTATACAATACGAGTATGGACATCAATCGCTTTACGGAAAAAGCGCAGGAAGCACTGGCTGCAGCACAGTCACGCGCCGCGCGCCTGAGTCACCAGCAGGTCGACGTGGAGCACCTGCTGGCTGCACTGCTGGACCAGGAAGGCGGCCTGGCTTCAACGATTTTAAGCCGAGTGGGTCTCGAACCTGAAGCTTTAAAAAGAGCTGTTGAGAAGGAACTCGAGCGCCTGCCCAAGGTCAGTGGTCCGTCTGGGGCTCCCCATCAGATTTACGTCACCGCGCGGTTGAATCAGCTCATGGCCGAAACCGAGAATGAGGCTGCGAGACTGAAAGACGAGTACATTTCAGTCGAACACTTGTTGCTGGTAATGACCGAAGATCGAGGGGCCACGGGTCGGCTCCTCAGGGAGTTCGGACTTACACGGGAGCGTTTGATGCGCGCCCTGCAGGAAGTGCGTGGTTCTCAGCGGGTCACCTCGCCGAATCCAGAAGCTACCTATGAGGCGCTCGAACGGTACGGAATTGACCTGACGCGCCGTGCCGCGCAGGGTAAACTGGATCCGGTTATCGGCCGGGACGAAGAGATTCGCCGTGTGATTCAGGTGCTGTCCCGCCGCACCAAGAACAATCCGGTGCTCATCGGCGACCCCGGCGTTGGCAAAACCGCCATAGTCGAAGGTCTGGCACAGCGCATAGTCCGAGGCGATGTCCCGGAAGGGCTGAAGAACAAACGGGTCGTGTCTCTCGACATGGGAGCGCTGGTGGCAGGAGCCAAGTACCGCGGAGAATTTGAGGAAAGACTCAAGGCGGTCTTGAAGGAAGTGCAGGAGTCTGAAGGGGACATTATTCTTTTCATTGACGAGTTGCACACCGTGGTGGGGGCGGGACGCGCCGAGGGGAGCATGGACGCCGGCAACCTGCTCAAGCCTATGCTGGCGCGTGGCGAGTTGCACTGCATTGGCGCCACCACGCTGGACGAATACCGCAAGCACGTCGAAAAGGACGCAGCGCTGGAGCGCCGTTTTCAGCCTGTCCTGGTAGACCAGCCGAGCGTGGAAGATACCATTTCGATACTGCGCGGTTTGCGGGAGCGCTATGAAGTGCATCATGGCGTGAAGATCAAAGATTCGGCCATGGTGGCGGCGGCGGTACTTTCCAATCGCTATATCTCAGACCGTTTTCTGCCGGATAAGGCCATTGACCTGGTGGACGAAGCCGCAGCCAAATTGCGGACAGAAATTGATTCCATGCCGGCCGAGCTTGATGAGATTTCGCGCCGAATCATGCAGCTGGAGATTGAAAGGGAAGCCTTGCGCAAAGAGACCGACGCTGCCTCTCAGGAACGTCTTGGCAAATTGGAAAAGGAATTGTCCGATTTGAAATCGGAAGGAGATGCACTGCGCGGCCGGTGGCTGGCTGAAAAAGAGGCGGTGCAGCGCCTGCGCTCCCTGCGGGAGCAAATTGAAAACACCCGCTTTGAAATCGAGCAGGCAGAGCGGCAATACGACCTGAATCGCGCGGCTGAGCTGAAGTACGGGAAGATGGCTGATCTGGAGCGGCAACTGCACCGTGAAGAAGAGCGGCTGGAAAAAACCCATTCTCAAGGCCGGTTGCTCAAAGAGGAAGTTGACGAGGAAGACGTTGCCGAAGTCGTCAGCCGCTGGGCAGGAATTCCCGTAACCAAGCTGATGGAAGGAGAACTCCAGAAGCTCTTGCATCTGGAGGATGAGCTGCACCGCCGCGTCATTGGTCAGGATGAGGCCGTCACCTCGGTCGCCGAGGCCGTCATTCGGGCACGCTCCGGACTGAAAGATCCCAACCGGCCCATCGGCAGCTTTATCTTTCTTGGTCCCACTGGAGTCGGCAAAACCGAGCTGGCGAGGGCGCTGGCGGAATTTCTGTTCGATGACGAACGCGCCATGGTACGCATCGACATGTCGGAGTACCAGGAAAAGCACACCGTGTCGCGGTTGATCGGCGCTCCTCCCGGATATGTCGGTTTCGAAGAAGGCGGGCAGCTTACCGAAGCAGTCCGCCGGCATCCTTATTCGGTCATTCTCTTTGACGAGATTGAAAAGGCGCATCATGACGTCTTTAATCTCATGCTGCAAATTCTGGACGACGGGCGTCTGACCGACGGCCAGGGACGCACGGTGGATTTTAAAAACACCATCCTTATCATGACCTCCAACATTGGGGGGCACCGCATCCTCGAATACCGTGGCTCTTTTGAAGATGAGGAATACCAGCGCATGCGGGCGCTGGTTCTGGATGAGATGCGGCGCCATTTTCGGCCTGAGTTTCTCAACCGCATCGATGAGGTCATCGTGTTCCACACGCTGTCCGAACAGCACCTGAGAGAGATTGTGGACATCCAACTGCGGCGCTTGCGCGCACGTTTGGCTGAGCGTCATATTCAAATTGAGCTCAGTGACTCCGCGCGGACGCATTTGATCCGGGTAGGCTATGACCCGGTCTATGGAGCACGTCCGCTTAAGCGCGCCATCCAGAAGGAAATAGAGACCCCTTTGGGACGATTGCTCTTGAAAGGGGAAATCAAAGATCACCACAATGTGATGGTCGATTACGACGCCATGAAGGGTGAACTGAGCTTTAATGCTGTTTCGCAACCTGTAGCCTCTTCCGAAGTGGCAGCACCGGCCCGGTGATGAAGCACCTGCTCGACTGGCCGGTCTATGTTCTGATTCGCCTTTTTTTGTTCTTGATCGGCCGCATGCCTGCCATCCTCGCTTACCGGTTTTGCGAGGTCCTCGCCAGGCTGGTCTTCTTACTCGATCGTAAACACTGCAGCATCGGCCTCATCAACTTAAGTATTGCCTTTCCCGAGCAAAACGAGTCGTGGCGGAAGAAAGTACTGCGGGACAGCTTTGTTCAGATTTCTCATCAACTGGTGGAGCTCAGCCGGCTTCCGCGTACCAGCGCCGAACAGCTTCGCAGTAAGATCGATTATGAACCCGGACGCGGCCTCGAGAATTACTTGAAAGCTCGCAGCTACAACAAAGGGGTCTTGTTTATCACCGGGCACGTCAGTGCCTGGGAGTTATTGCCCCTGGCTCATGCCAGCCATGGTTTCCCCCTGAGCTTTACCGTGAGAGACCTGGACAACAAATGGCTGAATGGGTGGATTAAAAAGCTGCGCAGTCGGGATGGCAACCAGGCCCTCAGCAAGCAAAATTCCATGCGTGCCATCTTGCGTGCTTTGAAAGAAGGAAAAGACGTGGGATTTTTAATCGACCAGAATGTCCAGAGAAAAGAAGGAGTGTTTGCATCTTTTTTTGGACGGCCTGCTTCCACCATTTCTGCGGTAGCTTTACTGGCCCGCAGGACCGGAACACCTGTCGTGCCCGGATTTATTTATCCGGACCGAACGCGCGGCCGCTACCGGATTCGGTTTTATCCACCCCTGATGGTTGATGCCGGCAATGATGAGCAAACCGACGTTCGCCAGAGTACAGCACAGTTTAACCGCTACCTGGAAGAAATCATTCGCGAATATCCTCACTGCTGGTTATGGGGCCATCGGCGTTTTCAGGATCAGCCCGATGGAGCGGATATTTACCACTGGACGCGGTGAACGGGCCATCATGGCGGCACCACAACTCCGGTCGCGGAGGAACGGTCTTTATGCTTGTGGGGGAGAAGATGTGGAACGCACCCTATCACGGCAAGCCCGCTGCGGCACAGGGCAAGAATCTACCACCCCCCAAACAGTCTCTCTGCCAGAGGAGGGGGCAAGCCTGCCCGCTCAATTTTCAGGGCAGCAGCTTCAATATCGTAAGGAACCTTTAAGAAATTAATGGTACCCGTCGCGCTGTCCAGTAAAGCTGCGCTGGCTCTAGGGTCACGGTTTCGCGGCTGCCCCACGGCGCCCGGATTTATAAAAAAGCGAGTCGCTGGTTCTAAAATCATCTCAGACGGATTTTGAATAAATTGGGAGTCGATTCTCTGGCGGTCAACACAGCGAAACACAATGGGGACGTGCGTATGGCCGAAAAAACAGACGGGCGGTGATTGAAAACCTAATAGAGCCTCCACCTGAGCGGCGTTCCAGAGGTACTCATCCTCATCCGCCGGCGAGCCGTGGCAGATCAGATAGTTGCCCTGAACCACCGGTCCTTTGGGAAGAGTACGAAGATAATTTCGATTTTCTGGAGTGAGAGCGTCAAGAGTCCATAAAGCTGCTTCACGAGCCAGGCGGGAAAACCCCTCGGGTGGTTCCAGGCCTGAGCAGACCCGGTCGTGATTGCCACGAATCAACACCTGGGGCTGCAGGTCTCGGATTATTTCAACAACCCGATTGGGATCGGCCCCATAGCCGACCAGGTCGCCCAGGACCCAGGCGGCCTCAAACGGGGTAGCTTGCAGGATGGTTTGCAGTGCTTCCAGATTACCGTGAATGTCGGACAGGAGCAGTATCCGCAAATGCCGCAAGTATAACCCAAGAACCCGGCAGGCACGAGTGCGAGAGCACCTGAATTTTTCAAGGTTTCAGCCTTGTGCCGGGTGTGGTTTATTGCATAGACTAGGCACCTGTTATCATTCGAAGGAGGAGAAATGGCGACTAAGGTTGCAATTAACGGTTTCGGACGCATCGGCAGAAATGTATTTCGAGCGGCGCTGGAAAAACAAACGGGGTTGGAGTTTGTAGCCGTAAATGACATTACCAATCCACGCACCCTGGCGCACCTCCTGAAATACGATTCCATCTTCGGGCAGATCAGCGCAGAAGTGGGTCACGATGACAAGTCCATCACAGTCAATGGGCGGCGAATTCGAGTCTTTGCCGAAAAGAATCCCGCCGCCATCCCTTGGGGAGAGGTAGGGGCTGAGCTGGTCATTGAATCCACCGGCTTTTTCACGAAGAGAGATGACGCTGCCAAACACCTGCGCGATGGTGTCAAAAAAGTAATTATCACCGCCCCGGCCAAGAATCCGGACATCACGCTTGTGCTGGGAGTCAACGAAAACAAGTATGATCCGTCGTCCCACCACATCATCTCCAATGCCAGTTGCACTACCAACTGTCTGGCCCCGGTGGCCAAGGTGCTCCACGACCGCTTCAAGATCCAAAAAGGGCTCATGACCACCATACACAGCTATACCAATGACCAGAGAGTTCTGGATCTTCCCCACGAAGACCTGCGCCGGGCCCGGGCTGCTGCTTTGTCAATGATACCCACGACAACCGGCGCCGCCGTCGCAGTGACGCTGGTCTTGCCGGAGTTGAAGGGAAAGCTGGATGGTATTGCCATTCGTGTGCCCACGCCGACAGTTTCCCTGGTCGACCTGACCGCGATTTTGGAAAAAGAAGCAACGGTGGACGACGTCAAGCAGGCTTTCAGGGAAGCCGTATCAGGTGCCCTAAAGAACATCCTGGCTTACACCGAAGAAGAACTGGTCTCTGCGGACTTCAAAGGCAACCCCTATTCAGCCATTGTCGACGGTCCGTTTACTCAGGTGTTGTCCAAAAACATGGTGAAGGTGCTCGCCTGGTATGATAACGAGTGGGGATATTCCCGCCGAGTGGTGGACCTAACGGAATTCCTGACTTCTGTTCGCTCCCAGGCATTGTCCCGAGCGTAAGTGGCGCCTCGAGAGACTACTAGATAGGGAGCAGGCTATTGTCTGCTCCCTTCCTCTGTCAGCAACTCAAAATGTCCAAATTATCGATCCGAGATTTGTATTTGAAGGGAAAACGTGTTTTTCTTCGCGTGGATTTCAATGTTCCGTTGGATGACGGAAAGGTGGCGGACGACACCCGCATCCGGGCGGTCCTGCCTACGCTTGCATTGGCCCGGGAAAAAGAAGCGCGCGTTGTGCTTGCGTCTCATCTGGGACGTCCGAAAGCCGAGCGTGAGGAGTCTTTTTCACTGAGACCGGTAGCCTTACACCTGGCCGCTTTACTTGGCCAGGAAGTCGGCTTTACTGGCGAGACAGTCGGGCCTGCGGTGGAGCAGGCGGTGGACCGCCTTGGCCAGGGGGAGATCCTCCTGCTTGAAAATCTTCGATTTCACTCCGGCGAAACTAAGAACACACGTGAGTTCGGCGAGCAGCTGAGCCGTCTGGCTGATGAATACGTCAACGACGCATTCGGCGCTGCCCACCGCGCCCACGCTTCAATCGTAGGGGTTCCGGCTATCCTGGGACGCGGCGCTGCCGGGTTACTGATGGAGCGCGAACTCGATTACCTGTCGCGTGTGCTCACTTCTCCCCAAAAACCGATTGTGGCCATTTTTGGCGGTGCCAAGATCTCCGATAAGATCGATGTCATCGAAAACTTTCTTAATTTTGCTGACACCATTTTGCTGGGAGGGGGCATGGCCTTTACCTTTTTCCGCGCTCGGGGTTGGAGCACGGGAAATTCCATTGTCGAGGAGGACAAAGTCAGCGTGGCGCGCGAACTCTTGCAGAAAGCTCAACAAAAAGGTGTGAAAGTGCTGCTGCCCCGCGACAACATAATGGCTCGCGAGCTTCGAGCCGGCATTGAAACCCGTATCGAGAAAAACGGCATTGCCGAAGGCTGGATGGGCCTGGACATCGGGCCGCGTGCCATTCGAGAGTTCCGTAACGAAATTGCCCGCGCCAAGACCATCATTTGGAATGGTCCTTTGGGAGTTTTCGAGGTAGAGGATTATTCGCGCGGAACGCTGGAAGTGGCCCGAGCCATCGCGGCTGCCGACGCCCTCTCCGTAGTAGGTGGGGGAGATTCGGTTTCAGCGGTGATGAAGGCGGGAGTTCAGGATCGCATCAGTCACATTTCGACGGGAGGCGGCGCGTCACTGGAATTTTTGGCAGGAAAGAAGCTGCCCGGTGTGGAAGTTTTGACTGATAAATAGTGTTCATTCGAGCGGAGGAGGGACAAATGCGTCGAGCCGTTATTGCAGGCAACTGGAAGATGTTCAAGACCCGTGGTGAGGCACACTCCACGGTGCGCGAGCTGGCCGCACTTTTGGGGCCGCTTGATGAGTGCGAAGTCGTAGTGTGCCCGCCTTTTACTGCCCTGGACGCCGTACGCAACGCCATTCAGGAGACAGCCAGCAAGATCCAGTGCGGTGCCCAAAACGTGCACTGGGAGGCGCAAGGAGCCTTTACCGGCGAGGTCTCCGTTTCCATGCTGCTCGATTGCGGTTGCCGCTATGTCATTCTAGGGCACTCGGAACGGCGCGAATATTTTTCCGAGACCGACGTCATGATTAACAAGAAACTGAGGCAGGTGCTCTCCAGTCCGCTTACCCCCATTTTGTGCATTGGTGAGACGCTCCGGCAGCGAGAGCAAGGTCTTGTTCTGCAGGTGGTTGCAAGCCAGCTCGAAGGCGGGCTGGCCGGGTTGACCCCGTCCGAGGTCTCCCGTATCATACTCGCTTACGAACCGGTCTGGGCCATTGGCACCGGCCGGACGGCAACGCCGGAAATAGCGGAAGAGGTGCACCAGCTGATTCGGAATTGGCTTAAAGAAAAGATTTCATCCCAGGTCGCTTCAGCGGCGCGGATTTTATACGGAGGGAGCGTCAAGCCTGAGAATATTGACGACTTGATGGCCCAGCCGGACATCGACGGGGCCCTGGTCGGCGGTGCCAGTCTCGATCCGAAGGCGTTTGCAAGAATCGTGAATTTTAGAAAGGCATAAATCAAGTTCAAAGCGCGTGATGATGAATTCGAAGTCGAGTTTCTAGTTCGTACGTCGTAATTCGCACTTTGTGTTTCGAACTTTGGCGGTTTAGTGAGAGCTATGCTGGCACTCTTGATCATCATTCATGTCCTGGTTTCGATCGTCCTGATCCTTGTTGTTCTGCTCCAGTCAGGCAAGGCAGGGGATCTGGCTTCGGCGTTCGGCGGGGTGGGAAGCCAAACCGCTTTTGGCGCTCGGGGAGCTGCAACCTTCTTGTCGAAGGCAACGACGGTTTGCGCTGTAGTTTTCATGCTGAGTTCGCTGGGTCTTTCCATCATGCTTACGCGGGGTTCGGGTTCGACGGTCATGGAAAATGTGCCCTATCCGGATACCCCTCCCGCCGCCGCGCCGGCGCAGCAGCAGCCCAGCCCGGCCCCTTCTCAGCCTCCTGCTCAGCAGCAACAGCAACAAGGACCTGCCCAGCCACCGGCCCAGACACCCCCTTCCCAGTAAGGCACACATCCAAGATGCCGGAGTGGTGGAATTTGGCAGACACACCATCTTGAGGGGGTGGCGCCCGTAAGGGTGTGCGGGTTCGAATCCCGCCTCCGGCACCAACTAACCTGCCGCTGTTGACAACAAGACATGAATCCATCCTCCAAAAGGCGTTCAAACAAGCGGTTGAGAAGGCAGGCTTAGCCAAACGAGCACCTGCCATGCACTCCGTCATTTGGGAGAAAAGGGGACAGAGACCTCTGTTCCGCATTTTCAAGGTACGGCTCTTTCTCGTCGGCGAATTGACGGGCGCGGTTCGCCCGGGACTAAATCAGGAAACGTGGTCTCTGTCCCCAGTTTCCCCCCAGTTTCCCCGCCTTCGGCACCAACTAACCTGCCGTCAAGTGGCCGGTTGCTTTTTCTCACAGGCTGGCCTAGAGTGGGACCACGATAGTTTCTCATCAACCTTCGAATCAGATCTGATATGGGGGATCACACCATGAAAAGGCACTCCATAGTAATTTTCCTATTTCTGTTCACACTCGTTTATTCAAATGGCAGCTTGACCGCGCAGGGAACTGCAATCTTGTCGGGCACCGTTAAAGACAGCAGCGGGGGAGTCCTTCCTGGGGCAACCGTGAAGGTGATCCATCTTGAGACCGGTGCGACCCGCTCGCAGATCACCGATGACGGAGGACGCTATCGGTTTCCCCTTCTCCCGGTAGGCGAGTACGAGGTTCAAACCGAGCTCACGGGATTTCAGACACTAGTGCGTCGCGGAATCACACTGACCATCGGTCAAGAGGCGGTCGTTGAAATTATCTTAAGTGTGGGAGAAATGACGGAGCGAGTGGAGGTTCAGGCGGAAGCTCCCTTAATTGAGACCACCACTTCCACCATCTCAGGGTTGGTTGATGAAAAGAAGGTGAGAGATCTCCCTTTAAATGCTCGCAGCCTCATCGAACTGGCACCGCTGAAAACCGGCATCGTATTTGCTCAGTTTGGCGGGACGCAGGATCCGACCACCGGATATGCTCGGAAAATTTCCATTGCCGGGAGCCGTCAGAACGCGAGTCTGTTCCAGCTAGACGGGGCGAGCATTACCGATCGTGCGGGTGCTCCAGGAAGCGCCGCGGGCATGTTGATGGGCGTTGAAACGGTGCGGGAATTCAACGTCATTACCAATGCCTACAGCGCGGAGTATGGGAGACACACCGGGGGAGTTTTTAACGCGGTCACGAAATCGGGTACCAACGAAATTCACGGATCTGTTTTCGAATTCCTGCGCAATGACAATCTGGACGCCCGGAACTTTTTTGACGGGGCCGATCCACCCGAGTTTAAGCGTAATCAGTTTGGCTTTGCCCTGGGAGGACCGATTATCAAGAATCGAACATTTGTATTCGGCAGCTATGAAGGCTTGCGGGAACGGCTGGGCGTGACTCAGTTCTTCACTGTGCCCAGCAATGATGCCCGGCGCGGATTGTTGCCGGACCAACGCACAGGTCAGCTGAGATCGGTCGGAATAGCACCCAATGTAAAACCCTTTCTCGACCTTTTCCCAGCTCCCAACAGCCGCGATTTCGGGAATGGAACCGCTGAATACATCCGAGGCGCCAGCCATGATACGGACGAGGACTTTGTCACAATAAGGTTCGATCATTCGTTGTCGAATTCCGATTCGTTGTTCGGCCGGTACACCTTTGACGACGGAGTGCGCCGAGTTCCAGTCAACCTGAACGTTACCGGCGTGGATGATTCACGGAGTCAATATCTAACGCTAGGGGAAACCAAGATCTTCTCGCCACAGCTCATTAATAAATTCGTCTTCTCTTTTAATCGGACCAATCTGGGCCAGGCAGATGATCCACGCGAAGGCGTCAGCCTTAGCTCTTTCACCCGGTTTCCTGCGGTTGGAAACAAGAGACAATTTGGCGCTCTTTCAATTCGGGGTCTCAGCTCGCCCGGAGGACGCTTTTTTGTGAGCGCTTATGAGATCAATAATTATTTTCAGTTCAAGAATGATCTTTACTATACGCGGGGGAAACACTCTCTGAAATTCGGCGTCGACATCGAACGCAGGCAGGACAACCGTACTCAAGGGGTTTTTGTACGAGCAGGAAGCTATAGTTTTCTAAACGTCGAAGATTTTCTTCTGGGGAAACCTGATTCGTTTCTCGCCGTCCTTTCAGGAGACGCAGAACGCTACTTTCGCCAAACTGTATACGGCTTTTACGTTCAGGATGACGTCAAACTCACTTCGCGGTTGACCGTCAATCTAGGACTGCGCTATGAACCCACCGGCGAGCTCACGGAGCGTTATGCAAAGATCTCTACTTTTCGCGAGGATTGGACGAAAGTTACGGGGCTAAGCCCTGGAGATGCGGACCTTGGCAATCCTTTCTTCAAGAATCCTTCCCTGCAGAATTTTGCACCCAGGATCGGCCTCGCATGGGATCCCTGGGGGGACACGAGAACCGCCGTGCGTGCCGGGTGGGGTCTCTTTTATGACCAGATCAACAGCAAGATTTCCGCGGGCGGAGATTTGTCCGTTCTCCCCCTGGTGGTCGTTCGGGGAACGCTGCTGGCCAACCGGATCCCAGTTCCAATTAATTTCCCGGATGCGTACTTTACTCAGCGGAACCTGCTGAGTTCTTTACCCGATGCAGACGCTCTCGAATACAATCCTAATCAACCCTACGTGATGAAGTGGAGCTTGGATGTGCAAAGGGAAATTGCGGCCAATACGATTGTGGAGATCGGCTATACCGGGACTCGCGGCGTCCACCTCTCCATGATCACCCACTGGAATCCTCCGGTGGCGCAGGTGGTCAATGGCCGTCTCTTTGTTCCTCCCACCGCCCCGGCAAGGAACCCAGGCTTGGGCCGCCTGAGAGGCATGTTGATGGGTGCATCAAGCAATTACCACGCATTTCGAATGGAAGTGAACCGGCGCTTCAACCGGTCGCTGCAGTTTCAGGGTGGCTACACTTTCTCGAAATCTACTGACGACCTTTCCTCTACGAATGGCGCCAATGATTTTGCAAACGATCCCAAAGGTCAGGCGCGCTATCTGGACATGCGTTTGGATTACGCCCTTTCCAGCTTTGATGTTCGGCACAATCTGGTCTTCAATGCAACGTACGATCTTCCCGGAAAGAAGCTCACCGGGGTGGCCGGCCGGCTCGTGGGTGGATGGGGTCTCAGTGCAATCGGCAGGTTCAGCAACGGTCATCCTGTTGACCTGAATTCCGGTGCGCTGGCTGGATGGATGCGCTTTATTCAAGATTATCCCGACCGCAATCCCGCAGTTAAAGAGGTTTCCATCGACGAGCGTAACCCGGCACGATATTACGATCCGGCGGCATTCTTGCTGCCTGTGCCCGGCTTTATTGGCAACCTCGGGAGAAACACATTTGAAGGGCCGGGAGTTGCTAACTTTGATTTGGTTCTCACCAACACGTTCAAAGTTGCGGAACAGGCGGCTATCCAGTTCCGGGGCGAATTTTTCAACCTCTTCAATCGAACTAATTTTGGAATTCCTGATCGAGTGGTCTTTGACGCCCGGACAGGCCTGGTAAGTCCGACTGCGGGTCGCATTCGGACCACCTCAACGACTTCACGACAAATTCAGTTCGGATTAAAAGTGCTCTTCTGATCTGGGGACTGTCGCAGGAGCAAGCCATGCCCAAAAAGCCATTTGAATCCTTATTGATCGTCGGAATTGTCATCAGCCTTAGCAGTAGTGGTGTACACCCACAAACGATAGAAAAACCGAAGATTGCCGTCTTTGCCGGGGGACTGGCCACGGTGTTGAACAGCCCGACCTTGATTACGAGCAATAAGGCCCGTGCGCTACGCGGGCTCCCGTTGCTGACACATCCTGACGGGAGCCCCGCCCGTTTCGATCCGCTGGTGCCGCAGCGGCTGGCCGCTCCGGTCGAAGTGTATATCGAGCAGTTCAGCGCCCATCCGCTGGAATCAGATGTGGCGGAACTCTACGCTCCTCCGGATGGTTATCTTGACGTCGGGGGAGCTTTTCACGAAAAACGCCAGAGCCCCCAAGACAAGCCGGTCTACAAAGTCACCCTAAGGCCTGAAGACGGATTGTATCCCCTCCCCTATATGGCCCTCCAGGTCAATGGGCAGCCGTGGGACGGCGCCTGCACCTCAGCGGCGGGCCCGCAAGGCTGCAGGCAGGCGTACTTTCCCGATCCTTCGAGGCTCTTTGAGGAAATTGACCGCGGTATAGGCGGCAGGACACGGGCCGGAACGGTCAACATGCTGGCTTCGAAGGCCAGCTATGATTTTTATAGGGCATTGCCCTCTTCCGGCTACACCAAGGGCCTGCCTGCGGCAAAAAGAACCGATGTGGGCACCGGCGATATCCCCCCCGAAGTGGAAGGTGAGGACTGGTTTCCTGCGGGCGACCAGGCACATCTCAGGGTCCCCCGCATGAAGGACCTGGCAAAGCTAACCAACGTTGTTCAGAAGGCGTTGAGTTCGGGAAGCTACGACGGCGCCCTCTGGCTGGAGGACAGCCATGGCGTTCACGACACGAGCTACTGGCTAAATCTCCTGATCGATACACGGATGCCTTTTGCGGCCACTTCCTCCATGTCGCCCCATGGCTCGATCAGCAACGACGGGGATCTCAACGCTGTGGATTGCGTCGACTACCTGATCTCGAAGGTCTGGGCTGATGCCGAAGGCCGTGACGACCTGGGGGTGGTTCTGGTTGAGCACAAGCAGCTCTTTACGGCACGCCAGGTGGAGAAGATCAGCGGACGGCCCGGCGGTTACCAGGTTCCCGGCGACGCTGGAGTTTTGGGGAGCGCCGGCGTCGTGCCCAATCTTTGGTCCAGGCCCGTCAAGCTCCACACTTGGAAATCAGCCGTAAACATGAGCCGCCTTCCCTCCAGCGTTCAGGGCGTGAGAAAAAGCAAGGGGGAAATCAATCTGGTGGAAGTGCGAATTAAAGACGACCTGGGGATGCTCTTGGAAGAGGCCATCCCGACGGTGACCATGGCGCGCTACAACCGGTATTTTAAAACCGGCGCTTCGGGAGATCCTCAGGAAGAAGTTGAAGTGTTGGCCAGAATTGAAAAAAACCTACAGGAGCGTCCGCTGGGCGGGTTTGTTATGGAGGCGCTGGTCGGCAATGCAGTGGTGCATGAATCACTGGGAAATGCCCTGCAGATTGCAGTCTTCAGCGGAATGCCGGTGGTGAAGGTAAGCCGCGATGCGTCCGCTACGCTTGTTCCCGAGAACCGGTCCGATTACATGATTGAAGGGGATACCCTGACCGCGCCCAAAGCGCGTTTGTTGCTGATGGCTGCCATGATGAAATTGGGAGTGCTCCCGCCTGCAAAAGATCCCTTGAATCCCACGGCGGAGGAGAAAAAAAGAACCCAGGAGAGAATCGCCCTCTATCAGGAAATCTTCAATACCCACTGATCAAAGGCACGCTTTTATTACGGAGTGCGGCCACAGGCACCCCCCTCTCCTTCTAACGATAAGGCTTGTCGTAGTCAGGGTAGCCCAGGGGCTGCGCGTGATGGCCGGGGTAATTCAATGAAGCCCAGCCGATAGGAGAGCGGCAAAAACCCTCCAGCGTGTCCTGGCGAACCACAGCAAAAAAACTTTCTTTCTCGATTGTTTTTACAAGATCCACTTGCTCGGTTCCCTGCAGCTGCTCAAAACGCCGGGCATGGCGCTGCTGGGCTAGCAATTGAAGCCGTTCCAGACCCTGCCGATAGATGTTGGCGCGTAGCGGATCCGAAGCAAGCTTCTGGTCCACGTAGAAGACCACGCCGGCCTGGCTGGCGCCGGGGTGCACATCCGCTGGAATAATAACGTCGACGAGAGCAGCCAGCGTCCGGTATTGCCCGCTGCTGAAGGTAGGGCCGCGGTGCTGAGCCAGTAACTCGAGGACGATCGCCGGATGAATCGAAAGAGAAACTCCACTAACCAGCGCTGACCTTAAGAAATTCCGTCTGCTCCAGCTCATGCCCTTGCCCCCCTCTTAGTGATCTCCGAAAAGTTTCTAACGATGTATTCGCCGGTGCGGATTGCGAGGGCCACGGTGGTCATGGTCACCGGTCCGGATCCTCCTGTCGTCATGACACTGCTGTCAGCGATAAAGAGGTTGGCGACTTCGTGTGTCTGCGAATACGCATTAACTACCGAATTGCCAACGTCTGACCCCATGCGGCAGGAACCATGAACTCCCACGGATACCGACCGGAGAATATAAGTTTTCTTTGCGCCCGCGGCATCGAGCAGCTCATAGCATTTCTTGATGGCGAGATCCCGAACTTTCTTATCGTTGTCCGTGTAGCGGGCGATCATTCGAGCGACTGGGATTCCAAAACGGTCTTTGACCCCAGGATCAAGCACGACCCGGTTGTTTTCGTCAGGAATGCATTCGCCGGTGGCGAGCCCGCCGATGGTGTACACGAAATCCGCCATGTGCTCCTTCAGCTCTTTTCCCCAAAGACGGCCTCGCGCGTTGGCAAAATCCTCGAGGAATGTGTTGTTGATTCCAGTGAGCCCAATGGTGAAGCCTCGCACGAAGTCATGTTGCGGATGGGTATCGATGAAATCGTGAGTTTCCACACCCCCTACTCCGCGATAGGCATGGACCGGCTCGCCGAGAACAGCTTGAATCCAAACTGCCGTGCGCGTGTTCAGATAGCGACCCACCTGCCCGTTTTTGTTGGCAAGGCCGTCAGGAAAAACAGCTGATTTGGAATTCAGAAGGAGCCGCGGTGTTTCTACGGCAAACCCGGCGACCACCACCAGATCGGCGGGTTGCTCGTCCTCCTTGTCGTTTGCGTCAAAGTATCGAACGCTCTTGGCCCGTCCCAATGAATCCGTCATGATCTCGAAAGCAAAGCAGCGCGGCCGAATTTCAGCCCCTGCCCGCTCAGCACGAGGTATTTGTGTAATCAGAGAATTGGCTTTGGCTCCGATAGGGCAACCATGCTGACAAAAGCCGCAATAATTACAGCGGACGCGGCCCTGGTAGGGTGTAGAGTTGATAGCCCAACCTCCGCAGTTTCCGGTGCTCAGACCCAGTTTCTTGAATGCCGAAGCCGTCACCGAGCCCCAATAAGGGGGCCGGTGAGCTTGCATGGGAAACGGGTTTCGCGAGGGGCAGGTGGGACCTAGGTTGTTGTGATTGCCGGCCACGCCCAGAAGCGACTCCGCGCGGTCATAGTACGCGCTTAATTCCTGGAAAGAAATCGGCCAGTCGAGCCCTACGCCGTCGCGTGTTTTGGTTGTTAGATCCGAAGGGTGAAGCCGATAGGCTTTGCCTCCCCAGTGGTTCATCCCCCCGCCGACACCATAGCTGTTATGCCCGATCGCAGCCTGCGGCTGGACCCAGTCGGGGTCGCCCTCCAAAATAATGGGCATATCCCATCGAAACTTCCTCGGCATAATGCCTGGCTCATGAACATAGTCCTTGGCATAATCCCATCGCGGGCCTGCATCGAGCACTACGACCGAAAGGCCGGCCTCTGCAGCCAGCATGGCCACGGTGGCGCCGCCCGCACCCGCACCCACAATGCAAACATTCACCTTTTCTCTCATCAGAACGCCTCTTTAGATTTGTGCCGGACGTGCGCAGTTGCCTGTCGCAAAAGTCCTTGAGCGCTTCCTGGACGTGCGTCTCAATGCGTCGCTCCTCCCCCAATGGTTTCTTGCGCGTCAAGAATTTGGGCCAAATTCCTTTTTGTCGGCCGCAGTATGGTTTGAGCGCCGCTGATTGTCAATTGCTCGTGAGGTTTGAGCGCTCCTTTTGGATTGCGGCAACAGCAGACTGCTTTTTTGCGGGCGACGCGTCGCCATGAAAGCGCCGTCGCGCGACTGCGGTTCATAGCGTACTTCGAATTTTGACTTATAATCCTTCGGCAAATGGCAACCAGGCGCGAGGCCTTCCCGATACAAGACGGAATAAAAAAAATCTCAGCCTGGTTGGCGGTCTTACTTGTCACCGGCCTCAACGCCTGGGCGCTTCGGGCGGAATTAACCATCAGCAGGCTGGATCTCAACGATTCGGTCTTTCACTTCACCCTCATTGAGCGGATGGCCCAGGCGCTGGAGCATGGAGAGAATCCTCTGGACGTTTGGATGTCCGAATGGACTTTTGGATATCCGGTGGCACATACCTACCAGCCCCTCGGGCATCTGCTGATTGCCGCCATCCACTTTCTGAGTGGAAAGACGGTATCGCTCATGACATTGTTTGTCTGGGCAAGATTCTTGCTGGTGTCCCTGCTGCCGCTTTCTTTTTTCCTTTCAGGGCGCCTGATGGGTCTTTCTCGCAGGACAGCCGTCGCGGCAGCCGTGGTCGCTCCGCTGGTGTCCACCAATGCCCTTTACGGTGTGGAGTACGGGAGCTTCCTGTGGCGCGGAAGCGGTCTTTATCCCCAGTTGCTGGCAACGCATCTGTTCCTCTTTACAATTGGACAGGGCTGGCGTGCTTTGCGAGGTCAAGGCAAGCTCAGCGCATCCGCCTTATTGCTCGCACTAACCTACTCATCTCATCTCATCTACGGCCACATGACGCTCGTAACGCTGGCACTGATCACCCTTCTCCCAAACGCGAGAAAAAGCTGGACGGAGCGCCTGGGCAGATTTTTTTTAACCAGCGCAGTTGCCGTCGCTTTGATTTCCTTTCAAATCGTTCCTTTGTTGATGGATTCCCCATGGATCAACCGCAGCCGCTGGGAAGCAGCCTGGAAGTGGGACTCCTTTGGAATGAATACTGTGCTGAGTTGGTTTTTCAAGGGGGACCTGCTCGATTTCGGGCGTCCGGCCGTGGTCACTTTGCTCGTGGCTTTTGGTGCAGCGTGGGCTTTGTGGCGGCAGCGAAAGCCGGAAGCAAGGGCTGAAACGGATGATTCGCGTGAAAGCCTGCTATTTGTGCTGGCAGGAACGTTGCTTTGGCTCGCCTTGTTTTTCGGACGGCCTACGTGGGGGAATCTCTACCTGCTCATGGGTGCCGGGGAGTTGACCCATTTGCATCGATTGATTGGAGGTTTTCACTGCTTTGCCATTTTTCTGGCTGCAGCCGGCATGGTCTCCATTTGGCATTGTCTGGGACGAACTGGAGCTCTGGACCGGTTAGTAGCCGCTCTGGCATTAGCCCTTCTACTCATGCCGGCGATTCGCGAGCGGCGCCATTTTCTTGAGCAGAATGCCCAATGGGGCCGCGAAAACCTTACTGCATATCAGAATGAAACCTCCGATCTGGAGCGCGTGCTGGCAGAGACAAGAACGGCGCCTGGCCGGGTCTATCCAGGGCTGGCCGCAGGGTGGGGTGGAACCTTTCGGGTGGGGCACGTTCCGGTCCATTCGTTCTTAAGCACAAACCATGTCCCTGCGATTGCTTTCCTTTATCATTCGATGGCGCTTCCCGGCGATTTGATGGTGCGTTTCAACGAGGCGGCGCCCGACCAGTACCGGCTCTTTAATATCTCAACGGTTCTTGCTCCGGAGACCGTTGTACCCCCGCCGTTTCTTAAGCCGCTAGTGCAGGCGGGTCGCTTCCTGCTCTACTCAGTGGATTCCGGCGGGTATTTTGATCTGGTCTCAGCCCCTTACAGCTCTCGTGTGAACCGGCGGAATTTTTACGAGCTGAACGAAGCCTGGCTGCTTAGCGACTGGCCGGCAAAAAAGCAACACGTGCTGCTTCAGCTCGACCCATCGCCGGTATGGCAACCGAAACTAAGATCCGGTCAACCCTGGCCCGCCGTCCCGGCTGCAGACTCTCCGGGACATGTCTTAAGTGAATCTCGAGAAGGCGAGACTTACTCGACCGAAGTTGCGGTGCAAAGGGAGTGCTATCTGCTTTTTAAAATGACGTACCACCCAGGATGGCGTGCACTCATCGACGGCAGTCAGACGGTTCCGGAGATGCTCAGTCCCGGCTTCATCGGCGTGCCGCTGCAGCCGGGCCACCATCGTGTCGTGCTCACATACGAAGGCGGCAGCGCCGGGCCGCTGATTCTCGGGGTGAGCGGCGCACTTCTATTCGTGGGGTTAGCTTGGGGAGAGAGTACTTCAGGACGCCGGTTGTTAAAAAGCAGAGTTAAAGACCTCGAAGTCGTCTTGCACTGGGCTGGGTCAAAGTTTCGGACGAGGACGTGGAAGGCTGCGGGAATCCTTTTAATTATTGTGGTGCCGCTGGCGGCGCCTCTGCTCACTTCCTCCCATTTAAACGGCCATGATGCGCTGGAATACGTTCCACGCTTGGTAGAATTTTACAAAAACCTCCGTCAGGGAATCTTTTTACCACGCTGGGCGCCGGACCTCAGCTCTGGTTTTGGACAACCGTTTTTCCTGTTTAACCCTCCTCTGCTTTATTACGTGGCGGAAATTTTTTGTGCAGCCGGCACCGGGGCAGTCCTGGCATTTAATTTGACTGCAGTTATGGTGATCCTTTGTTCCGCTTTCTCGATGTTTTTGCTGGCCCGGTATTACTTTGGACAGCTGGGGGGGATTCTCGGCGCGGCCGCCTACGTTTACGCCCCTTACTTTCATGTAGACCTTTATGTACGGTATGCGCTGGCAGAGTTTTTTGCATTTCCTTTTTATCCGCTGGTACTTTATGGCCTGGCTCGCTACGCCAGAGAGCGGAAACGGAATTTTCTTTTGCTTGCGGCTGTGGCCTATGCTGCCATCCTTGGTAGCCACAACCCGGCGGCGCTGCTCTTTACGCCCCTTCTCCTCAGTTTTATCGTGTTCGCATCCTGGCAGGAGCGCTCCTGGTCAGTGCTGGCTTATCAGCTAGGGGCTTGGGTCTTGGGCTTGGCCCTTGCTGCAGCAATTTGGCTGCCGATTTTCACTGAAAAAGACTACGTAAGCGTTCATCGCCTTCTTGAGGGACACCTTGCCTACAGCAATCATTTTGTTCTAGAAAAGCAGCTGGTCTTGCCCATGTGGGGCTACGGACTTTCCGTGGCGGGGGATCAGGATGGAATGTCTTTTTCCATAGGTTGGACCCACGTGGTTCTGCTTGCAGCGGTTGTTTTGACAGCGGGGCGCCTGGATCGCCGCTCGCGAGAGTTTTCCCTGTTCCTGCTGGCAGGCATTCTGGCTTACGGTCTGCTCATGATTCCTGAAGCACGTTTCATTTGGGATCGCCTGACGCTCCTTCAGTACGTCCAGTTTCCCTGGCGCATGCTGGCCCCGATGACGTTCGGCGTGGCCCTGTCGGTCTCAGCCTTGGGAAAATTCCTGCAGGAAGGGAGGAAGGCGATCCTTTACGGAATGGTTCTAGCCGTCTTGACTCTACCCAACCTCGCGCATGCGCAGCCCAGCGGCTACTTCGAGCTGGATGCCTCCGAGTGGACACCCGCACAGCTGGCGCAGAGAGGGACGGCAGTCACCACGCGGGAAGAGTACCAGCCACGCTGGATGGAGGAACGTCCAGTTTTTCGTCAGGAGCGTTTTCGGGCGGCCGCAGGCCGTCTGGAGATTTTCGAGGAAGAGCGAACGGCTGTTTCCTGGCAGGGACGCCTGAGGGCGGAAAAGACTGATTGGGTAGAAGCGTCGCTGGCTTACTTTCCAGGCTGGAGCGTCCGCGTGGACGGGCAGGAGGTGCCAGCACATCCGGCCGAAAAGACGGGTTTGTTGCGCTTTCAATTTCCCGCTGGAACCCACGAGGTTGAAGTGCGCTTCAAGAGGACGTTGGCACGGTCTGCGGCTGAGTTGACAAGCGCCGTGACTCTGGCTGCGATATTGGTTTTTTTTCTTCTGTGGCGGAAGGACCGCACCGGCGCAACACGGAGGCGCGACTGAGACAAAGCAGCGCTCCAGATGCAAAAAGCAACAAGCGCTTACTCCGCTGGCGCTCCGTGCGCGCCTCCGACTGCAGCGCTACCGCAGTGGTGTGTCGTTTACTCCGTTTCAAACCACCCGTGATTACGTAACTGCGGGCGTGCCAGGCGCACCAGAAAACCAAAACGTTCGTTTCCGACGCGGAGCGCTGTCACAGGAACGCGAGCACTCTCGGGACGCAGATCCTGGCGAACCCGAATGATCTCCGATCGAAGCTCCGCAAGCTGCAGAGCCTGCTCCTGAATCTGCTCTTGCTGTTCTTTGACCGCTTCAATCAGCAGAGCTACCAGGCGCGAGTAGTCCACCGATTTCGCATCCTTTCCATTTTCTTCGTAAACCACCACCTCAGGTATAACCTCTCCCACCTCTTCGGCGATCAAACCTATGTCGCGCTTGCCATCCGATTTCCACTCGTATGTCACCCCGCGCAGGCGCATGACTTTGTCTAGCGCCCCGTCAATGGTCTGGATGTTCGTTTTCCAACGGCGTGAGGAGTAGATGGTCCAGGCGTCGGCAATGGGATCGGTGGCGGAACCTGCAACTACAGTGAGGATGTTGCCAGGAGTACCCGTGCCCAGTCCAACGTTGGAGGCAAAGAAATTGTATTGAGCGTTGGGGTCGCCCTGGTAAATTCCATACCTGCGCCCTGAACCAACGGGACAGTTGCCGCTTTGGTTGGGCATTCCAATCGCAAAGGCGGCACTGCAGGAGTATCCATTGGTGGGTTGAAGGGCCTCAACACCCACGGAAACGTGCGCCACGTTGGCTCCTGTTATGCTCGGTGGGTCCACAAGAATTCCCCGTATGTAATTGGCATAACCTCCCGAGAGGTTGTAGGTGGGGTTGACGTAGATTCCCTGTAAATACGCTTGCGACTGGGCAACCAGCGTTCCACGAATGCGTAGCAGCGAGGCGTCGTATGGCGGGGAGGTGATGGATATGCTCCCACGGACGTCGACAAAATTGGTGGTATCGGCCAACCCGCCGATTCCAACCTTGCCGGCCTCGGTCACGGTAATTTTGGCTGAGTTGTCGGTGCCAAACGAAACTGTAGAGCCAGCCTCGTTTGCGTCTTGATCCGAACCAATATAAGCGTATTCGAGTTGGTAGTGTTGGGACCTTGTGCGCCGGTGGGTCCGCTCGGACCTGAAGGTCCCACGGGTCCAGTCATGCCTTGGAGCCCGCTCGGACCAGAGGGTCCGATGGGCCCGGTAGCACCAATGAGACCCTGAGGCCCACTGGGTCCTGAAGGTCCCACGGGTCCCGTAGCGCCGGTAGCGCCTGCGGGTCCGACATCACCCTGTGCGCCTGAAGGTCCCACGGATCCAGTCATGCCTTGAGGCCCGCTCGGACCGGTAGCACCGGTATCTCCGGCCGGTCCTTGAACTCCTTGAGGCCCACTGGGTCCCACGGGTCCACTGGCTCCCTGAAGGCCCTGAGGCCCTGAAGGCCCGATGGGTCCCGTAGCGCCGGTCGCGCCTGGTTTGCCAACGGCACCAATCGCAAGGTCGAAGGAGCCAATTGAAGTTTCTGAAACGCCCGTAATCACCCTTAGCAAGAAGGTGCCTGGAAGATTTTCAAGGTACGGCGGCAGCTGCGCGAGGATTCGTTGATTTACAGGGTCGAATCCTAAAACGGGGAGCTGGGTTTCGCCCAGCCCGGGTATGAATAAGGTGACGATTCCAGCAAACGACGGACCATTGCCAAAATTCTTTCCGGTGATTAGAAGGGAATCGGTCTCGAAATTGGGCTCGGCCGCGCTGATTGCGACCTGGATCACTCCGGGCGTGCCACCCTGACCGTTTCCTTGTGCGAGTGCTGTCGGCAACAACAAGAAGAAGCAGATTGAAAGCCCCAATGTGACACGTACGCTCATGAGAACCCCCTCGGCTTCGTTTGAGTAAAACGAAGTGAACCCCGCGCTGACGTCGGCTGGGAATCACTGGCCCAGTCCTTCAGCAAATTATTTTGCGTTAGTTGGAAATAGAGCCCCTCTTATCAAGCAAAATTTGAGCAACACTTTGAGTGAAAAACTTCCCCCCAAATTGGACTTCCCTCTTTTCGCATAACTCGTAGTGTTGTCCAGCGAACTTTTTGCGAAGCGTCTCGCTGAGCCGGTTCCCGGCCTTAGTCGCTTGTAAAAATGTTGAAGAGACGAAAACTTCTAACGCCTTCTTAAACATGAACTGTTTTATTTTTCCCCATTCATTTTTTTTCTTGCTTGTCGCCTTACTGATCTATGAAGATCCCTTGTTTCCCCCGCATAAACATAAAGAAAACGCGGTAAACTCTTCTTACCGTTCCTACCTCGAACATCTGAAAGAAACCCGCGAGCTTTTGGCAGAATTGCTGGGCCAGGTACCGGCATTGCGGGCTCGCCTGGGCTCTCCTCCCGAGGAAACAAGCGCTGGATATGGATTCCTGCCCCACTTAATCGAGCGGATAGAGACTACTGGGGACGCGGAACTCTGATTGTATAGCTGGCCTCATACCGCGCAGCTCATTGAGACGCAGCTTTCCCAAGTTCAAGAACTCAAAGAGTCGATCCGGCACGCGCTCACTTCGTCGCGGCCGGGTCCCTGTATCGACTGTGAGATCCTGCTGGATGCATTTCGAAAATTGAAGCAGGCGCAGGAAACCGTCGATCAGCACGTACGTTATAACGCCTTCTGGCAGTCAGCGATTGATCGTGACCGGAGCTATTTTGATGCGCGAACTCGCCTGCTGGATGCGCTCCTGAAAATTCAATCCTCCGGCGGGTCTGTTGCCAGGGAGGGTCCGGTCTCGGGCGGCGACCCTCAAGAGCTGAAGCAACAAATTAACGACCGGGAATCGATTCATCCCCCTCTCTATGTCAAAGCCTCACGTTCGGGCGCTCGGTGGTTGATCACCGTCCCCATTTACACCGACATCCGGGACGGCGATTTTCTGGACCGATTTGAACAAGCTGGCGAAAGGATATGGAAGAGCGAAGACGGCAAGTTTCAGTTGGACATCACTGTAAAATCTGTGGATGTGGCGGCACTTTATCGGCCGGATCGCGGCCCGGCATTAGGTGAAAAACTAGACCTGGAGGCGCATGTCGGACGTTTTCCCGCCGATGGGGCCGTTCTGACCACCGGAGCCCGATCAACCTTTGCTTCCCTGGGCAGGTTCGTTGTCCTGGGGCCGGGTGAGATCTCCACCCATGTGCTGGCTCACGAACTGGGTCACTTGCTGGGTTTTGAGGATGAGTACATTCGAGGATACCGGGACCTGGGCGCAGACGGCTTTGAGGTTTTAGAGTTGATTGTGGATCGCCAGAGCCTGATGAGCGTACCGGGTAGTGGCAGGGTGCTTCGGCGGCACTTTGAACGGTTGCTCGAGAAAATTGCCGTGCGCGAGTAACTCTGTCTCCATAAACCATCGCAGGTTCACTAGCAGCAACGGCTGCCGGGCACACAAAGCCTGGCTTCGATTTCCCCCTGAGGCTCGAAGACGGTAAAGTGTGAAGCGAACGGTTCTGCTTTCAGAAGCGTTGCCGTTTTTTCGCAGACCTCTTTGAGGACACCGGCCGCGAAAACATGCTCCGGATCGGAGTCGAGCTGAAAAGAAGCTCCAGGGCCGCGATAAAGCGCAAAATGTCCTTTCCAGTAGCAGGCGCCCGATGGGTCCAGGACCGGCTTGAATGCTTCGACGCTGGCTGAATAAAGTCGCACCTTTTCCACCAGCGAGCGCTGGCATTCGTCCAGGTCGGCGCCGTCAAAGTAGTCCTCAATGACCTGAGGTCCAGTTTTCCAGAGATAATCGGTGTGAAGCGTGATGCCGATAAAACCGCTCTGGTAGAGAACATCGCTCAAAGCTCGAAATGAGAGGACTCCGGCGACGCAGTCAGCCCAGGCCCGCTCACTTTTGACCAGAGCTCCGGGCAGGTCGTCCTGAGAAACGATATCTGAAAAAGAAAGCTTGCTTCCGGTTCTCAGGACACGAAACATTTCTCGATACGCGGTCTCTTTGTCGACCGCAAGGTTGTTCACACAATTTGAAAAAATCACGGTGACAGTGTTATCCGGGATGGGAATCCTCACGTCGAACCGGCCCGACAAGAATTCAATGTTGTCGAACCCGAGTCGAGCGGTCACTTTTTCCTTAAAGCGACGCGCCTGTTCGAGCATGGTTTCGTTCATATCCAACCCGTACACACGTCCCCGGGGGCCCACCTTTCTTGCCGCAATAAAACAATCGCGTCCCAGGCCCGGGCCAAGATCGAGCACGTTTTCCCCCGGCTTCAGGGTCCGAAGCGCGGGCGGAACACCGCAGCCATAGTTTCGTTCAAAGACTTCTTCCGGAATATGGTCGAGTTCTTCAGCCTTGAACTCCTTCCGATAATCCACCGAGCAACAGAGTTCGGGCTCTGTGCTGAGCGCCGCCTTTGTATATTTTTCGAGTATCGCCTTCCTGCTCATTCGCCCTCCCTTTGATTAGGCGTCTGCTGCTGCCCCAGGACAGTCGCCCGAAGACGGTAAATTTGTCAGACCACCGCGGTCAGATGTAGCCGTTAGAAAAGATCGTAAATTCAAGGCGCCGTTGATTATTAGCTAAACCGGAAAAGGATAACACGCGAGCATGTCTCCGGCCACTGTGTGGAGACTGGAAAAGGGATACTCCAGGTTTCTCGAAAGTTCGCGGCTCGACCTCAAGCTCAAACAGGGAACTTTTCGCCAGGAGCTTTCCTTCTCGCCGGTAGGGCTTTTGAAGCGTTCGCAACCCCTGGAGTTGACTTTCCGAGTGGTCGGCACTGTTTCCGGCAGCGTCGCTGGCTTGCGATGGAGGCTCCGTCCCGATTCTTCAGTCCGCTGCCTTGTGCTGTTCAAGGGAAATCCTTTTCTGGGAAATTACCGCGTTCCGCCGGGGCACTTTGCCGTTCAGTGGGACGTGGAAGCCGCCCTTGAGTCCGCTGCGCTCACCGGGCTGGTTCAAGCCGAGGCAGGAACCCGGCTGCACCACTACTGGCTGCAGATTTTTCCCGACAAGCTCTCTGTTCATGAAGGTGCCCTGCGCGCGTGGGAAGCTTATTGCAATTTGTTTGATGCTGAAGAAGTGTCTCTGATGGAGGAGGGCCAGATTGCCGGCTGCAGCTGGAGCGGCGGCGTCCAGGCCGCCATGCAAATGAGTTGGGGCTTGGGAGTGGGGTGGAGCTTGCCTGACTTCAGCTTTGCGCGGCTCCAACAGCAATTCTCGGCCGGTGTAGGCGCTTCGGTTCGCTTGAGGGTTGAGGAGAAGGGCAGCTTTTCCATTCGAGTTCGGCGAACCGGAGATGAAACACAGTTTGTCTTGCGCAGGTCGGAGGAGCGGTCTCGTTCCGCAATGGCTTCCGTCGGCGTTCACATTGAAAGCCAGATCAAGGTCGAGGACCTCCACATGCCGGAGCCGTCTGCCGCACGAATCATTTCAGGGGGCCTGAGCGCTCCCGTAGTTCATCGCCTGAACATCACCATCCTCAAAGCACTGTCACGTCGAGCAGAAATTTTGTTTGCGATTGAAAGATCTCAGTGGAAACGAAAAGGAGAAATCTTACGAGCGGTCTGGAAACCGACCGATGCCGGCTTGAAGGAAAGCTACTCTCGCCTGCTGCAGGGAGTGCTTCCGGCCCCGTCTTCGAAGCTGAAGGTCAGCGGCACCTGGGAGAGTGTGCGCGGACGGCGCTTGAGCATAACCCTCAATCTCCTCAATCTTGTTCAGTTCAAGAGCTCGCGGCAAAGACTATCCGAACAGCGTGTCACGTTGACGCCTGCCGGCGAAATCCTGTTAGAGCAAGCTGAAATACTTGAAAAAACCCAACACCACTGGGATGAAGTTCAGTTCCTCACCTTACTGCACCGTCAACTCGCGCATAGCGAAGGTGACGGCGATTTTATATGGACCTTAGGTCGTGAAGAGAGGTTCTCCCACGCAGAGTTGACGTGGATGCTGCGCCTGGCGCTTCAATGCCGAATCGTCGGAGAGTTCAACCTTCCTGCGCGATCACAGTTTCCGCTGCGCGCTGCATTGATACTGGCCACCCGCTTTTCCCGGCAAGGTCTGCGTAAAGTCCGTGATGCCTCATCAGAGGACCGCTGGAAGTCTTTGGTACGTTCGTTGGAAATCTGGCAGCCCGATCTCTACGGGCAGAAAAGCTTCCACAGGGACTGGATTGTGAGCGCTCAAGTGCGCAAGAGAATTGATGAGGACCCGGTCCAAGCCCACCTGGAAAGCCGTTATCCGATTACCGGCCGCACTGAGCCGCAGCGCATCCAGGTGGTTGCTGCTTATCGAAAAGCAAAAGCATTCTTGAAGCTGTTGGAATTGTGGTCCAAGGGAAAGAAAAAAGAGATTTTTGAGGCATTCACTTTGGGGATGGACGTTCCTATTTTTGTTTTCTTTCACCTGCTGTGTCCCGTCGCGCAGCGTTCATCAGCCGCGTTGCTGACCGGCGAGATTGAAGAGGCGTGGGGCGACATTACACTTTTCAGCCGCGGCGAGCCCGGCACCGAAATCTCCAGCTGATCTTGCAGCAGGATCTTTATTGTTATCCCAGTTCGGCAAACAGTTGGTATTTCTTGGGTGCGTGGCCCAAAAAATAAGCGGCCGAAACCAGGAAGTTGTCTCTGTGCGGCTCTGGAAAACGGCGATAGCAATCGATGGCAGCCGCTGTGTAAAGAAGATCGTTTCCCCGGCACGCCGGTCCGTCATTCTTAATGGCAAGTTGAAGCAGCATGTGGCACAGCTGCTCGCGCTTGTCTTCTCCCATTCCAAGAATGGCGTAAGCAGCGGTGACAGCACCCAGGGCATCGCTGTGTGTGATGTCGCTGCGCAGCACGTTGAACGTGTCGAGAGGACACAATACGCCGGCAAGCTCATCCAACCTTCGTGCCGGCCCCGGCGGGACGCTTTGCTGGGCCGCCTGGTTGATGAGGAGGGCGCCGATCAACAGGGCCCGCGAGGCCTGTTCTTCGTCGGCCCCCGACAGCCATGGTTCTAGAAGGTAAACCATCTGAAAGGCGCGCATAGGAAGGATCCAACGGCCGTAATGGGCATTATTGATGGCGCCGGCGCCGGCCAGTAAAAGCGCGCCACGAAGCGATGCAGGCGAAAAACCTGCGGCAGCCAGATCCTTTAATGCCGCAATCGCTTCCAAAGCGCTCCCCGTAAGCAGCTTGTTTCTGAACGGCTGGTAAAGATCGGTATCGATCGACAGTTCCTGCGTTGAAGCCGAAGCTGAAAGCCGCATGGTTTGTTCACCTGCCAGACAGGAGATCGAGTGGTCGCGGGGTCCGCGAATAAGAAAATGCAAAGCCGGGAAAAGGATCTTATCCAGGTCAGAGCTCCTTAGCAGATATGCCAGATGCCAGCATTGGGCGAGGTATGCGAATTTTGATCCACACTGGAAAGTGTCTTGAAGGGCGTAAGAAAGCGCCTGCTTCTGAAAGAAATCGAGGTCGGGGGCGGAGCTTAGAAATCCTTTAGTCAAACCCAATGCCTGCTCAAATTCTCCAGAATTTGCGGCGTTTTCAAAACGCTTCCAACGCGTTTCCAGACCGTTTGAGTCCTGGCGGGGAATGGCATCGAGATTAAAAGGCAGCCGCTTGCGTTCTTTAGCAGCATGCCAGGTTTGCTGCAAATAAGGTTTCCAACGGTCTTCAGGGGGCAGAAGTTTTTCCGCCCGTGTTGCCGAGATGAGCCCTGAGTAGCTCTGGGGAGCCCCATCCTCGTAGAAATGTTCGTAAAGCCGTTGAGGTAGATAGCCCGCCACATCGCTCAGATACGATAGCGGCTCTGCATAATTCTTTTGAAGATCCTTTGCTAGCGTCACGAAATCTTTAACCGTAGTCGCGTGGAGCAGCTTTTCCACAAGCTCAGTCATGGGTGCACCTCGGTGATTTAGGCAACTGAATGATACCACGGGAGCTGCGGAGCGGCAGAAGCCGCCTCTGCATGGCATCCAAGCCATCACTATTGTAAAATTTGACGATGATTTTGCGTCGCAAGACGGTTACCGTTCGCATCGGGAGAGTGCCGATAGGCTCAGATTCTCCGATTGCGATCCAATCAATGACCAATACCGACACGGCCGATGTGGCGGCTACGGTCAGACAGGTGCAGGAGCTGGCAGCAGCCGGTTCGGAACTGGTCCGCGTGACGGTGAATAATGACGAAGCCGCGCGGGCGGCTCCGGAAATCGTGGGCCGGCTGCGTGAAGCAGGTTTGGAAGCTCCAATTATCGGTGACTTTCACTACAATGGGCATCTGCTGCTGGCCAGGCATCCGGACTGCGCGCGCTCTCTCGACAAGTATCGAATCAATCCCGGCAATGTGGGAATGGGGAGACATCACGACGAAAACTTCCGGCGCATGGTGGATGTGGCCCTTGAGAATGAGAAACCTATTCGTATTGGCGTAAACTGGGGCTCTCTCGATCAAGCTTTGCTGACACGACTCATGGATGCCAATGCCGCCCTTGCCGAGCCGCGGGAAGCGCATGAAGTCCTGATGGAGGCAGTTTTGCAGAGCGGCTTGCAGTCAGCGGAGTTGGCTGAAGAGTACGGTATGCCTCATGATCGGATTGTGCTCAGCGCCAAGGTCTCTGCAGTGCCGGATTTGATTCAACTCTACCGGAAGCTGGCCGCACAATGTGATTACCCTCTGCATGTAGGTCTCACGGAGGCCGGGATGGGATTAAAAGGCATTGTCGCCAGTACCGCCGCGCTGTCCGTCCTGCTCCAGGAGGGCATTGGCGACACCATTCGCGTCAGCCTAACCCCTCGCCCCGGCGGCGATCGCACGGAGGAAGTTTTGGTTTGCCAGCAGGTCCTTCAGTCATTGGGAATTCGCAACTTTGTTCCCCAGGTCAGCGCCTGCCCGGGTTGCGGGAGGACCACCAGCACCCTGTTTCAAGAACTCGCGGAAAAGATTCAGAATGAGCTGCGTTATCGAATGGCGGTATGGAAGGAAGACAGGCCGGGAGTGGAAAACTTGCGCGTGGCGGTCATGGGTTGTGTGGTGAACGGCCCAGGAGAGTCCAAGCATGCTCACGTTGGTATATCTCTACCCGGAACCGGTGAAGAGCCGAAAGCTCCGGTATACGTCGACGGACGTCACGTGAGGACTCTAAAGGGAGCCGGAATTGTTGAAGAGTTCCTGGAAATCCTGGAAGAGTACGTAGATCACAAGTACGGTCGCGAGTTGATGACTGAAAAGAGGAGAAGCGTTTAAAGTTCTTGATTCCGGGCCACTGCCAACATGGCAGTGGCCTAAAAATCAAAAGGGCGAGGATTGACGCTGGGCGCCGAATTTTCTATTTTCCAGATTAATTCATGATTAAAGCCGAACACTTGACGAAACGATTTGGACTGGCTACCGCCATTGAGGATGTCAGCTTTGAGGTTGGCAAGGGCGAAATCCTGGGTTTCCTCGGCCCCAATGGCGCCGGCAAAACCACAACCATGCGGATTCTGGCTGGTTTCTTTCCAGCCACCCAGGGGATCGCTGTGGTCGCAGGATACGACGTTTTCAAGCAGCCGCTGGATGTGAAACGACGCGTAGGATATCTCCCGGAAAACCCGCCTCTTTATAGCGAGATGAAGGTGGACTCCTATTTGCGTTTCGTCGCCACCATCAACGGGGTGGCAAAATCCAAGATTGAAACGCAACTGGAAAAAGTAAAACAGCGTTGCGGACTGGCAGACCATGGAAAGCGGCTGATCAAACATCTTTCCAAAGGCTACAAGCAAAGAGTCGGGCTTGCGCAGGCATTGATCCATGATCCGGAGGTATTGATCCTGGATGAACCAACCATCGGGCTGGACCCAAAACAAATCATCGAGGTGCGTGAGCTCATCAAAAGCCTTGCGGGCCGTCACACCATCATTCTTTCCACTCACATTCTCCCTGAGGTCAGCATGACTTGTCAGCGGGTGATCATCATCAACGAGGGGCGAATTGTAGCCATGGACACCCCCGAGAACCTAACCAGCCGTTTGCAGGGAGGTGAACTGATTGAAGTGGAGGCCGCCGGCGACGTAGAACGGGTTCACGGGCTGTTTAAGGACATTCCTCAGATTAGAAATGTATCGGTGGGACCGCCCAGCAACGGCCATTTCATCTTGACCATCAATGTGGAAGGGAAGGAAGAAGTTCGACACTTGATTTCACGGAGGATGATTGAGGCGGGCCTGAACCTTTATCAAATGAAGGTACAAACCATGACCCTTGAGGAAATCTTTTTGAAGCTCACCACCCGCGAGGAGGGCGCCGCATGAGGAACTTTCTTGCCATACTGAAAAAAGAACTGCAGGCGCTCTTTGTCAGCCCCATTGCCTACGTCGTCCTGGCGGTGTTCTTCGCGGTCGGTGGATATTTCTTCTACATCATCATGAGCTCGCTGGTGAACCAGGCTATTGAAATGGGGTTTCGCTATCAGCAAATGGGAGCGCCGCCGCCGCCCATCGATATGCCGTTCCTGGTAATGCGTAATTTTTTTGGAATCCTCAGCACCATCCTGTTGTTTTTAATTCCGATGATCACCATGGCTGCGTTTGCAGAAGAAAAAAGGCGCGGCACTATGGAATTGCTGGCTACCTCTCCAATCACCAACACGCAGTTGATCCTGGGGAAATTTGCAGCAGTGCTGGTGTTCCTGCTGGTGATGCTGGCGCCCACCCTACTCAACACGCTGCTGCTTTATCTGTACAGTGAACCTTCTTTCCCTCTGGCGCCTGTGCTGGTCGGGTACCTGGGGGCTTTTCTCCTGGGGGGCGCTCTGCTCTCGGTCGGCTTGTTTGTTTCCTCACTCACGGAGAACCAGATCGTAGCCGCAGTAGTGACTTTCGGTATTTTTATAGTTCTATGGGTGATCGATGCCACGGCGGGAATGGAGTCTTCTCTGACCAACGAGACGATCAAATACCTTTCAGTCTTGAATCATTACGAGGATTTCACCAAGGGGGTTTTGGATACACAGCACCTGGTTTTTTATCTTTCGTTTATCTTTTTGGGGCTGTTCCTGACATCCACTTCGCTCGACTCCGCAAAATGGAGGCAGTAAAGTGCTGAGGAAAATTATCGATTCGCTAGGTTATGCAGGTTTTATCCTCATCCTGCTCGGTTATTTCTACTATTCTGTTTACAGCCAGCAATGGGACTGGAAGGCTCAAGCGCTTGTGTTGGGCGGTGCGGTCCTGCTGGTGGTCAACATTATCGCCAACCGGGAAAAAATCGGTCTTTTCCTGAAATCGCGTGCGGCTCGCCATGGAGGCGCGGCAGGGCTTAGCCTCCTCCTGGTGTTAGGCATTCTGGTGCTACTGAGCTTTTTGAATTTTCGGCACCACCAGCGGACCGATCTGACCGAAGCCGAGTTGTTTGCCCTCTCACCCCAAACACGCAAAGTAGTTTCCAATTTAAAAACCGACATCAGTGTTCTGGGCTTTTTTCAAGACGAGAGCCGGGCACGGCCTTTTGAGGATTTGCTCAAGGAATACCACTACCTCTCTCGACGCCTGAAGTACGAGTTGGTGGACCCGCAAAAAGACCCCGGCCGGGTGACCCAGTACGGAGTTCAGCGGGACGGGCAGGTGGTCATTGCCAGCGGGGCCAAGACTGAAACCATCGATGACTTCTCCGAAGAAAAAATCACCAACGCAATTATCAAGGTCACGCGAGAAGGTGAGAAGGTTGCCTACTTTCTGCAGGGACATGGAGAACGCGATTTTAACGAGACGGGTGCGCAGGGATTTTCTCTGGCTCGCGACGGGATTCAAAAACTACACTATCAAGTAAAGGGCTACAACCTGGCCCAAGAAAATAAGCTCCCGGCTGACGCGGCGATGATCATTTCTGCCGGTCCCCAGGTGAATTTTTTCCCTAATGAAGTCGATTTGTTGAAGCAATATCTTCAGGGCGGTGGAAAGTTTCTCCTGATGGTGGACCCCCGCACGGAGTTTTCCATGCAGGAATTCATCTCCGCCTTCGGCCTCGGCCTGGGGAACAACGTGGTGCTGGATTCGAGCGGTATCGGCCAGCTGTTTGGATTAGGGCCTGCCGCTCCTCTGGTTGCCGAGTACGCGGATCATCCCATCACCAAAGAGGTCAAGGATACGATGACCTTCTTTCCTCTGGCACAGAGTGTAACAACACAGACCAGCTCTTTGGGATATCAAACGCAGACCTTGCTCTCCACCTCTTCGCGCAGCTGGGGAGAGAGCAATCTGGAAGGCCAGCAAGCTTCCTTTGACGAAGGTAAGGACGCGCGAGGACCGCTGCATCTGGCCGCCGTCGCCACACATAAGGAAGAAGGAAGCTCACAAGCGGGCGACGAAGCTGCAGCCGAGGCTCGTTTTGTACTCTTTGGAGATTCCGATTTCGCCACCAATGCCTACTTCAATAGTGCGGCCAACGGCGACTTGTTCGTGGTGACCGTTGGGTGGCTCGCTGCCGAGAGCGATCTGATGGCGATTCGTCCCAAGGATCCCAAGGACCGGCGTGTCACCATGACGCTTACCGAATCCCGGCTGGCCTTCTGGGGCATGGTGGTGGCCCTGCCGCTGATCACTCTGGTGGGCGGTATCGCCGTCTGGTTTCGGAGACGCTAACCGATGAAGAAGCTGATCCTACTTCTGGTCCTGTTTTCAGGACTGGCTCTCTTTGTCTATTTTTACGAAATAAAAGGCGGAAAAGAACGAGAACAGGCCAAGGAAGCGGAAGCAAAACTTTTTAATGTGAAGCAAGACCAGATCTCGGGCCTGGAAGTCATTCGCTCCAATCAGCCCGCAATTTCGCTGAAAAAGGAAGGGGAGCGGTGGCGCGTCGCCAGCCCTGTTCAGGCCAAGGCCGATACCACAACCGTGGAGTCGCTTTTAAGCAGCATTGCGAGCGCCCGGATCGACCGCAGCTTTGATCTTCCGAAAAATCAGGACCCCTACGGCCTGAAATCACCCCGGCTGCGATTGAAGGTCGTATCCGGGAAGGTAACCAGGACACTGAGTGTTGGAGCGGATGACTATACAGGCAATTCCATTTACGTGCAGTTCCAGGGAGAAGCAAAAGCTCATTTAACATCCGATATGCTTTTGACGAACGCCGATAAGGAAATTCTGCAGTGGCGGGACCGAAAGATCTTGGATTTCCAGCGCGAGCAAGTCCGAAACATCGAGATCAAGCGCCCTACGGAAAACATCAATCTCACCAAGCGGGGCGATCTGTGGATGTTGCAGTCTCCTTATCAGGAAGCCACGGACGACGGAACACTCAGCACACTTCTTTCCACGTTGGAATTTGCAGAGGCTCAGTCCTTCGTGTCTGAAAAGGCCGAGGATTTGAAACCCTTTGGTTTGCAGCCTGCGGAACTGACAGTGCGAATCGAGGAAAGCATTCCCGGGAAATGGAAAATTCTCGAGATTGGAAAAAAGGAAAACGGCAGTTATTTTGCTCACAATCCTGAACTCTCTCCCGTCTTCACAGTAAAAGACGAAATCAGGCAAAAGCTGTCCCAAAGCGTGTGGGAGTTTCGTGATAAAGACATCATGAACGTTCCCATTGATCAAGTCTCTGAATTTCAGATGACTCGCGGAAACGAAGAGTTTGTAATCCGCCAGTCCGACGTGAAGTGGACCATTCAAGAGCCTGCTTCTCATCAGGGCAAGGAGGCTTTGACTTACAAGTTCTGGTATCCGATCGATGACCTGCGCTTTGAATCGATTGTGCAGCCGGCAGGCGCGTTCCCCAAAGCAGATGTGCGGATTGTCCTGAAATTGCGAAGCGGCGGAAGCCGCACCTTTGAGTTCGCACAACAGGGAGAGCTTTATCTGGCAAGGAGGGTCGAAAACGACCGGCGCGGGACCATCTCGGAAGATTCCTTTAAAAAACTTCAGTTCAAAGTCGAAGAAATTATTTAAGGCGCCTCTCTTCAGCTAATGTATCTGCCGACGAAACCAGGCATGCCTTGGAGTTTGGCCGCAGATGCCGCCTTGGGGGCGACCCGTGGCCGTGAAAGAGAGTCGCCAATGTGCCGCACACAACCTGCGAGGAGCGTTCAAGGTCGGTGGAATTCGTACATTGCAATTCACAATCTGAATTTTGTATTAAGTTGCGCTTCGACCAGACTAGTGGGGCGTCGTTGACGGCTTGGCTATGAATATTGGAATCACCTGTTATCCCACGTATGGAGGGAGCGGCGTTGTAGCCAGTGAACTGGGACGGTGCTTGGCACAACGCGGGCATACGGTCCACTTCATCAGTTCCTCTCTCCCCAACCGCTTAATGGAGTTGGGCGAACGTATTTTCTTTCACGAAGTCGACGCCATGGACTATCCGCTCTTCGAATATGTGCCTTACGACCTTGCGTTGGCGACCAAGATGGTTGAGGTGGCGCAGCTAAAACAACTGGATCTTCTGCACGTGCACTATGCGATTCCCCATTCCATCAGCGGATACTTGGCGCGGGAAATGATGCGCCCGCGGCATCTTCCCCTGATTACCACCCTTCACGGGACGGACATCACGCTGGTGGGACGCGATCATTCCTATTTGCCCATCACCCAGTTTGGAATTCGCCAGAGTGACGGTGTGACGGCAATCAGCCGTTTCCTGCGCGAGGCCACTCTCAAAGAGTTTTGTGCCTCGTGCGACATTCGAGTGATCCCGAACTTTATTGATCCGGAGCGTGTGCGCCGGTTTTTTTCCCAGGAGATCCACCAGCGATTCGCCCCCAATGGGGAAAAGGTCCTGGTCCATCTATCCAATTTCCGCCCCGTCAAGCGGGTCCATGACGTCATCCGGGTTTTCAACCTGGTGCAGAAGGAAATTCCAGCCGTCCTTATCATGATCGGAGACGGGGTGGAGCGTTCCAATGCTCAGTACCTGGTGCGGGAGTTGGGGATCTCCCCCAAGGTGTTCTTTGTGGGCATGCTGGGAATGGTGGAAAGCTATCTTTCGATATGTGACCTGATGTTGCTTCCCAGCCAGACCGAAAGCTTTGGCCTGGCTGCTCTGGAGGCGATGGCCTGTGGCGTTCCCGTGGTGGCCACCAATGTAGGAGGCCTGCCGGAATTGGTCACGCCGGAGACAGGCGAGCTCTTCCCGGTGGGAGATTGTGAAGGAATGGCTAAGGGAGCTTTGATAATTCTAACGGGCGGAAAACTGGAACAATTCCGCGCTGCTTGCCGCGAGCGCGCCGTCAAAAATTACTCTTCAGATAACATCATTCCCATGTATGAGGATTACTACCGGGAAGTGATCGATCGAGGGGCTCGCTAAACCCGTTCAGCTCAATAGCGCGCCAGAACCGCACAGATCTCATCCATGGCCCGTCGCGCCAGGACGGAACTGAATTTGTAATCATTGACCAGGATGGAAAAGGCCAGTGTCTTGTTTGACGCTGTTTTCACGTAGCCGCCCAGTGTTGCCACCCTGTTAAGCGTTCCTGTCTTGGCAAACACCCGTTCCTGCGCACTGCCGGTGGTCATGCGATTGCGCAGGGTCCCGTCTTTTCCGGACACAGGCAGTGTGTCCTGGAATGTCTGGTAATAAGGCTTTTGATAAATATGAGCGAGAAGCAGCGTTTCCGCCCTGGGTGTGATCAGGTTATAGCGGGAGAGTCCCGACCCGTCCTGGAGGCTGGCCATGGAAGCATCGACCCCGGCTTCAGCCAGGAACTCATTGACCACTTGCAGTCCGGCCTCAGGGGTTCCCTGGCCCTTGAGTTCCGCGCCTAGAGCGCGCAAGAGAAGCTCAGCATAAAGATTCTGGCTTCGTTTGTTAATGTAGGAAATGATTTCAAGCAGTGGCTTCGAGTAATGGACATAGATTTCCTGATTCGGTATGGGATCCGGATTTTCACCATAATGGCGCGACCTGCTGCCGCCACGCACCACAATACCGGATGCTTTCAGCCGGTCCTTCAGTATGGTGACAGTATAAAGCGCCGGGTCTCGGACCGGGACATAACGGGACCAGCCCCGGCTGGAGAGACGCATGCGCCCCGACACCGTTACTTTGTTGCTGCCGGGAACGTGATGGAAGCGCAGCGAGCTGCGTCCTTTGCGTATCGTGCGGGAAAGATTACTCACCTGAAGCAGAGAATTCGGGGGATCAAAGAATACCCTTACCGGCTTTCCAACCTTCGAGGGGCGTGCGACTACGCCAATGAGATTGTTGTAAAAAGACAAACCTGAAATGGCCGCTCCATAGTACTGGTTGAGATCCGAAAGGCGCCATCCCTCGCCATAAGGAGCGTGAGAAAAATAAGAGTCATCGCCGACAACATTCCCTTCAATAACCCGGATCCCTGCTTCGTGTACTTTCTGCACGAATCCGTCCATGAAAACAAAGGGATTGGGATTTTCGTTCATATTGTCGGCAAGGTCCGGGTCTCCACCGCCAAACAGAACCAGGTCGCCCTGCAGAACACCTTCGCTGGAGACCACCCCTTCGTAGCCCAGGCGGGTCTTGAAGCGAAAATCAGCACCTAGACGATCCAATCCTGCCGCGGTGGTAAACAACTTGGTATTGCTGGCCGGCAAGAATTTCCTGTCGGTGTTACGGGAATATAAAATTTCGCCGTTCTCCAGGGAGTAAACGTCCACACCCCAGTCAGCACGCCGGTAGGTGGGTTTGGAGAGGATGCGATCGATCGCCTTCAACTCCAGGCCGGGGTGCAACGGAATCGTTGGACTGGCGATAGCGGGTGGCGCAGCAACCGGGATGTCAGAGGACAGATCGGCGCCTGAGGCCTTGGGAGCAATATCCTCCGGATCTTTGGAAACCGGGGAAGTGTCTGTATTGCGATTTTCCGGAGATTCGAGAGTCGGAGGCGCTGCCGGATTTTCAAAGAATGCAAAAAGCGACAGGTTTAGAGTCGCAGAGGAAATGGCGATAGCCAGGTTAAACCATAAAACCCAGCCCCATAGTGAGCAGCGGCCGTGGTTCATCTACGTTTGTTAAGGCCTCCTTTGGGTGATTTGCCAAAAGAGTAAAACGCACACCCTTGGAGCGGTGTTGGCCTCTTTTGGACTGAAAACTAATACTGAGGTTCCCCCCGCGAGGAACGCAGAGTTGCATTCACAACTCTCCTTATTATAGGGATTTTTACTTAATTGACAAGTCCTCGTATCGAGCCATCTAAAATGTAACCCGAGTGGAGCGATCAGGAGGGTTACGGGATGACCGGGAAATCAAGATGGGAATACTTAAGAACCATTGATGGGCGCTACCAAAGAAGCTGCGGGGAAACTGAAGGGGAGAATCCTAGACGAGTTATGCGCCAACACTGGGTACAACAGGAAGTACGCGATCCGAGTTCTCAATGGACCTGTTCCCAAAAGAGCGCACAGGCGGCGCACTCACCCCCAGCAACTGACTTACAGCGGTCAGATGATGTCTATCCTATTGAGCATTACCTAATATAGTGACAGACCTGTCGTGTATAGTTTTTTCCATGGGAAATCCAGCCGGAGTTAAACGAGACTTTGTAGCTTTGGAACAAAGACGCCGTAAAGCGGCCAAGCTTTTAGAACGTGGGCTGAGCGAAG
>JACQSY010000070.1 GCA_016211085.1 Acidobacteriota bacterium
CTCAAACAGGTGGACTAACTGGTATGGCCAGTCCATCGGGTCCTCCTTGTCGCTGTTTTAGGAAACGATTGGCCTCGTCTCTAAAACATACAAGGAGCCGATGGACGGCAACTCTTAATTCGCATTAGTGAGTCGTGTCTGATTCGTTCCATCCGGATCCATCACGTAAATCTCGTAATTCCCATCACGGAATGACGAGAAAGCGATCTTCGTCTGCGCCAGTTGCGCGTGGCTGCCCGATACCCAGAATACATTTAAAAGAATCACGGATAATACGAGGGGCGCACGTATTCGGCAGGACATCGCAGCAACCTCATGTGAGGATGACGAGACACAGCGCGCGGAAAGATCGCTGACGTTGTCTCGGAACATGGGTGGAGCGCTCTAACGCCCCGCTTCAGCCGCCGGAACCGCGAACGCCGGTGGTGCGACAGGCTAAACGGTGAACCCACGCTCAGAGCCACAAAAACCGGACGCGGTGCCAGTCGGCCTGCAAGCGGTTGTTAGGCGGGGCCGATGAGGCCCCAGGCTCCCTATGGCTGATAATACCCGCCCTCGCGGATCGTGTCCAGACAGGCCGTGAGGGTTAAGCGTGTTGTGTCATAATTGATGTAGGAATTTGTGTCATAATTTTGTAGGATTGGTTGACATCCCCAAGAAGAGGAGGTCAACCATGTCCCGCTCACTGAATGTGCGTCAACCACGTCCCAGAGAAATCCGTCAACTCCTGGAGTTCGTCGAGGAACCGCTCGAAAGTGCCACGCAACGTCGGGCCCAGGCCATTCTGCTGCACCACGAGGGGATGAATGCGACCGAGATTGCCGCTACCCTGCAGGTGCATGTCAATACGATCTATACGGATCTCCATGCTTTTGATGCCGACGGCATAAGGGCCGTGTCTCAGAGCCGCGCGCCGGGGGTGCCTGCGCAGCTGACGGGCGGGCAAACCGCCGAGCTCTGCCGCATCGCCGACCAATCGCCCCAGGAATTCGGCTTGTGCTATGGCCGGTGGTCGTTGTCTAAACTCCGCACGTATCTGATCCGCCAAGGCATCGTCAACAAGATCAGCCGGAAGCACCTGTGGCGGGTGCTCAAAAAAGGGGGGTATGCTTCCGGCGGATCCAGCGGAAGCTGATCAGTGCCGATCCCCAACGTCCCGGCATTCTGGTCCGTATCCGGTGGCGCTCCAGACATCTGCCGGCCGATGGGGTCTTGCTCTTTTTCGATGTCAAACCCGTGGTCGTGAAAGCCTACGGGGGCGGGCGCTATACCTCGGCCAACCGCGTGGTCCTGGAAAAGCGCCAGAAAACGCGAGGCCGTTTCTATGTCTTTCTGCTGTATGATGTGCACACCGGCAAGGTTCATTGGGCGTTCTATCCGAGTAAAGATTCCCGGTATGTCTGCCGGTTTCTGCGGCGTATCCGGCACTGGTATGCTCAGCAGCCCGTCTGGCTCGTCTTGGACCAGGATCCGGCCCATCCGTGTAAATCCCGGCACACACGCCGGACGATGCGCGCGCTCCAGTTGCACTGGATCAGTTTACCGAAAGGGAGTCCCGATGATAATCCGGTGGAGGCCCTCTTCAGTGATATTCAACAGAGCATTCTCGACACCAGCAATGATGCAGATGCCCCGATGACGAAACAACGCATCAGTGCCCATCTGCGGGGACGGTGTCGGCGAAAGAATCGACGTATCCATATCTCATACCTACCGGATTCTCACAAAATTAGGTAACAAATTCTCACAATGATTATGACACACGACGCTTAAGGAGCATTGCCTCGCCATTGACAACATCCAAGAAGCGAATCCAATCACAATTGGATTGTTTATCAGCCAGCTTGAACGTGTTGGCATCTATCTGATCCAAGGGAACGGTTCCATTAAGCCATAGCATACCTTTGCGACGCACAATTCTGACACTGCCGGATTGCGCTGTTATCCGGTAATGCCCGACGAAAGCATCCCACTCTTTCGGGGTGGAAAAGGTGTGGGGGCCGGAGTACTTCTCATTCACATACCAGTCAGCCCCGTGAGAAATTTCAGTGACTAAGCCTTTGTCACCCTGCTCGCGCGCAAACCTGAACAGGAAACGGTCGAAATCAGGATGCTGCACCAAGAATCCCGGATTGGCGGCGGTCTCCATTTGCAGGTGCTGATTCTTGTGGAGCAAGTACAGGCTGTCGCCTTCGGCCTTGAACTCAATCTTTCTGCCGTCAGGAGATGAAAAAACGCCCGCATACTCGTTCGCGTTTTGGATCTTGCTCGGCGCATTCGGCGGAGGCAGCAGCGGAAGCGGTTGTCCGGCGTTTGCCGCCCGCAATGTTTTCAATACGTAAATTGCCACGGGATTCGGGCGATATCCTTGTTGTGCGTTAATGGAAGCGAATACGCCGAGACCTTCATCAAGGTCTATTTGCATGGCCGACATGAACGAAACCGCGCCGCCGGTGTGCCTGGCAATGGAGTGTCCATCCATTCGGTCTATTACGAGACCGTAGCCGTAACTGGCCGTTGGCCCCTGTTCGTCGGCTTTGATCTGTGGCTTCACGAGAAGATTGAAACTCTCCTCCGAGAGTACACGCGCCTTTGCACCTTTACCACGATTCGCCAGCATGCTGACGTAGAGTCCCATGTCATGAGCGGTTGATGCGACACTGCCCGATGCCATATCAAAAATGAGTTCCGTAGCCTGGGTGAGTTTCCCATTGCGGGGGTACGGGCGCTCGCTATGGTATGGGACATAGCTCCTGACCGTCCGGTCGAGGATATCACTATTGATGATAGGAGCTGTATCGTTCATACCCAACGGCTCAAGAATGCGCCGACGGATGGATTCGCCGTAATGCCGCTGGTCGAGAAAGCCCAACAACTGACCGAGGATGACATAACCGAGATTGGAGTATTGATAATGTTCTCCGGGCGCGTAAGCAACTCTGTGCTTCGCCGCCGGATCGGAAAGAAAGAGCGGCGCCCCGCGCGGCAGCCCCGCGGAATGGGTCAGCAAATGATGCGTGGTGATGGGAGCATACGGCGACTCGATTTTGAGCCACGGTAAGTATTCGACGACCGGTTTATGTAAATCGAGTTTGTTTTCCTCGTACAGTTGCAGGAGCGCAATGGCGGCAAATGATTTGCTGATAGAGGCGACATGGAAAAGTTGCTCCTGCTTGACGCTCAACTTCAGCTCAAGATCGCTGAAGCCGTATGTTGAAGCTCGTAATACGCCCTCTCGGCTGGCCAGTGCCAAGATCATACCGGGTGAATTCATCACTAGCATATATTGCGCGACGAAGCGATCCACTGCTCGAAAGACATCCTTGTATCTGGCATCCTCTTTCGTGCTTTGAGCCATACCGTCTGAATCGGTGACAAAAAAGCTGCCAGCGCCTGCGATGATTGTCGCCTGCACACCGAGTGATAAAAGTTCTCGTCTAGTGAGTTTTGTGGTCATGATTTTCCCTTCAGACACGGTATGCCATTTCATGGAATACGCTCCTTTCGTGAAGATAGTATTGACTGAGAGCAGCCCTTGCCTATGCAAACCAGATAGAGGCCGCCTAACGTCCCGCTTCAGCCGCTGGAACCCGGACGACAACGTGACCGATCGGCAAAGCGGGGAAATCTTACTCAGAGCATCCAAAAACCGAGCCGGGTGCCAGTCGACCTGCAAGCGGTTGTTAGGCAGCGCTCCTCCTTAGGATACTGGGCGTCAGGCGCGGCTGGACGCCATAGCGATGCGAGATCGAATCTGTGAGGCCATTGACCGTGCGTTTTGATTTGGTCAGGACGTTAGGACCACCTACCACAATCGAATGGAAGATTGGTCAGTTCGAGTGTGATCCATGTTTGTTCTTACGGCTGCCCTGCGATTCCCAACACCCGTTTAGCGTCCGCGACACGATCCGGTGTATCATTGAACTCATACCCTGTCTGAAGAAGGCAATGCGTGTAGGTCTTGTTGTAGATAAACGCCCAGATGAGGCCGATAATGAACCATAGCAAGCCGAACGAAAACGCACCCGCGAGAATTCCTGCTATCAGGACGCCGAGGCCGTAGCCAACATCCCCCCGAATCAGGGCGGGAAGACCGCCGAAAAAGAAGCTGGTCCAGGAGAATCCGTAGTAGCCATTCTTCACGATGCCCGATTGCGTGTGCTTCATCTGCACTGGCTTCGCCATGTCACCCTCCTTCCGCTCTAGATCGGCTTTCCGCCGTGATTGGCCGATAAAGACCAACGAGACACTTGTTTTGATGTCGGCTCAGATGATGGATAGAAATTCTTGCGGATCGGTTGGCGTAATCTCCCATTGCAGTCCTAAGCCGCCTAACGGGGCCATCGAGGCGCGCGGTTTACCGTGTCGCCTCCGATCGATGGCGTGTTCGGCACATCACCGACTTCTTTGACCGCTCTTGCCACCGTGTGCTCTCGGCCCTGCTTGACCTTGTCGTAGTTGCCGAAAAACTCTCTGAAATTCCTCTTGATGAACTCCCTCAGTCCCGAAATCGTTACGACGACGAGTTGGCCCCTTGGCCGCAAGTGGTCTCTGGCGTCGCTGAGGATGACGTATAGCAATTCCTTTCCCACCTTGGCCGGAAGATTCGCGACAATGTTGTCAAACATGACCTCGCCCACCGCACTGAACGCATTGCTCAGATAGGCCTTGCAGTTGGCCAGACCGTTCAGTTCGGCGTTCTTTCTTGCGAAGTCCACCGCCACAAAATCGGTATCCACCATATGCACCCCGCCGCTGGGGCATGCCTTCGCAAGCGACACACCGATTGCGCCATAACCGCAGCCGAGATCGAGTGTGTCCTGTCCGTCTTTGACGTCGATGTGTTCGATCAGCAAGTACGAGCCGTTGTCAACGGAGCGGGGACTGAAGAGGCCCCAAGTGCTATGAAACGTCAGTCGATGCCCACGCAGAAAAGCGTCGAACACGATGTCTTCTTTAAGTTGTTCCGAGGTCTTCATTCTCGCTGCCTAACAAGCGCGCTCAGCCGCTGGCACCGCTCACGGAACGTGCAAAAAGCAGAGCGGGGCACTCATAGATGACGCCTCCAAAAGCCGGGCGCGGTGCCAGTCGGCCTGCAGCGCGTGGTTCGGCGGCGCTACTCTTGCGATGGTGCATTCAAAAGGGTAGCAAAATTCTTCTCGTAACATTCGGGACAAAGCCCGTGGCTAAACTCGGCTTCTGTGTGAGTACGCAAGTAGGTTTCCAGGTGCTCCCAGTAGCCCGTGTCATTACGAATCTTCTTGCACCACGCGCAAATGGGGATCAAACCTCGGAGGGTCTTGATCTCGTTGAGCGCTTGCTGGAGCTTTTCGACCGTCTGTTGCAGTTCCGCCGTGCGCTCGCTGATACGCTGTTCCAACATGTGCATGTGGGTCGCCATCTCAATGGCAACCAACAGCTCCCTTTCCTGAAAGGGTTTGAGCACATAACCGAACGGCGCCGTATCCTTGGCGCGCTTGAGTGTGGCCTCGTCCGAGTGGGCCGTGAGGTAAACCACCGGGATGTGCAGATGCTGACGAATGTAACCGGCAGTCTCAATGCCGTCCCTTGGTCCTTTGAGCCGGATGTCCATCAGCACCAGGTTCGGCCGGTTCTGTTCGACGGCCTGGATAGCCTTGTCGGCAGAGTCGGCGACCGCCACGGTCTCGAAACCCAGGCGAGTCAGTCGGTCCTGAAGTTCCTTAGCAATCAGAGCCTCATCTTCGACGATAAGGATGCGCAAGCGGGCTGTGCGATCATTCTTTGTCATATTGCACCTGGAAAGTGAGACGTGCTTCTGTGCCAGGGTTGTTCGGGACCAGCTCGAACTGACTGTCCAGTTGCCGGGTCAATGACCGGATCAACCGTATCCCTAGAGACCGAGTGGCGTTGACATCCAGATCGGTCGGAATGCCTACGCCGTTATCGGCGACCTGAAGCAAACAGAAACCGTTCGCGCTCTCGTGCAAACTCACAGTGATCTCGCCACGTTGACCGTTTGGAAATGCGTGCTTGAGTGCGTTGGAAACGAGCTCGTTGAGGATCAAGCCGCAGGGGACGGCCAAGTCGATGCTCATGTTGACTTGTTCGAGGTCGGTCCTCAGCCGAATGTTGCCCACTACTACTCCGTCAGTCCGGAACAGGTGGTGGCTGAGTACCTGTGCGTATTCAGCAAAATCCAGGGCAGAGAAACTATCGGACTGGTAGAGGGTCTCGTGAACCAAGGCCATTGACCTGACCCGATCCTGGCTTTCCTGAAGGGTCCGGAGGGTCTGTTCGTCCCGGGTGTAGGTTGATTGCAGATAGAAGAGGCTGGAAATGACAGCCAAGTTGTTCTTGACGCGGTGATGGACTTCGCGGAGAAGCGTTTCTTTCTCCTGCAGCGACGCCCGCAGAGCTACCTCGGCCTGTCTGCTCGCCGTAATGTCGCGGACGATTTTCGATACCGAGATGACCGTGCCCTGGGAGTCCCTGATCGGGGACATGCTCAGTGCCGCGTCGAACCGCGAGCCGTCTTTGCGACAGCGGACGGATTCGAAGAAGGGGATGCGCTCGTCGCGCCCCAGGCGCTCGAGGATCTCCGCTTCCTCTTGTTGCAACTCAGGAGGGATGAGAAGGCGCACGAATTGGCCGATAATCTCATCGGCCCGGTAGCCGAATATCCGCTCCGCACTGTGGTTCCAGCTCAGGATCGTGCCCTGGAGATCCTTAGCGAGAATAGCTTCCTCGGCGGACTCGACGATGGCGGCCAGGTTAGCGCGAGCTTCCTCCGCCTGTTTGCGGCTCGTTATGTCCCGGATAGCGTCGGAGACCAACACACCCTCCTCCGTCTTCAATGGGCTCAAGCTGATCTCGATGGGAAACTCCGTGCCGTCTTTCCGCAATCCGTATAGCTCCAGACCGGTGCCCATCGGCCGCACCCGCGGGTTGGCAAAGTAGCGATTGCGATGTTGCGAATGCTCAGCACGAAAGCGCTCCGGCACCAGTATCTCGACCGGCTGTCCGAGCACTTCGTGGCGCGGGTAGCCGAACAGCTTCTCCGTCTGTGAATTGATCAGGATGATCTCGCTGGCTGCGTTGACGATTACCATCGCGTCGGGAGCCGATTCCAAAAGGCCACGGAATTTCTCTTCGGCGCGTTTCCGCTCCGTGATGTCACGGACGACGGCGAGGGCAAATGCGCCTTCGTCCGTGTCCAGGGGGCTGAGCATGAGGTCCACCGGAAACTCGGTGTCGTCCTTGCGTCTGCCATACAAGTCTAGACCCGCACCCATCGGCCTGAGCCGTGGTTCCAAGAGATAGTTCGATCGGTGTGCGACGTGACGCGCAGCGAAACGCTGCGGGATCAAGATTTCAACGGTCTGGCCGATGAGCTCGTCCCGGTTGTACCCGAACATCTTCTCGGCCTGCGCGTTCACCCTCGCAATGCGTCCCTCCTTGTCCACGACGAGAACGACGTCGGGAGCGGATTCAAAGATGCTGTGGTACACTTCCATAGTCGCACCATGCCTGCGAGAGATTGCCGCCGAACGCCCGCAGTGAGCCGCTGGAACCGCCCGGTCGGCACAGCACCTCAACAACCGAGCGCGGTTCCCGTCGGCTCCAGTGCGTTGTTAGCCTGCTCACCCGCAGAGCGTGGCCCTGCCCCAGCAATCGCCCCAGCGTCCAGGCAGGCCCGCCTCCGACATCGCCC
>JACQSY010000067.1 GCA_016211085.1 Acidobacteriota bacterium
GACCTGTCCGGCCAATATTGCCTTGCAGACGCAGCCGGGGGTGTGCACGGCCACGACCAGCATTGCCACGCCGGCAGCCACCGACAACTGTTCGACGCCGACGGTGTTAGGGGTGCGCAGTGACGGCAAGCCGTTTTCTGAACCCTATCCGGTGTGCAACACCACGATCACCTGGACGGCGACGGATGCATCGGGCAATAGCAGCCTGGGGTGCATCCAGACCATCACGGTGACAGCGACGCCGCCTGTGGCGCCGGCTTTAAGCAGCAACTCGCCGATCTATGTGGGTGATACGCTGCAGCTGACCGCTTCAAGCATACCGGGAGCGACCTACAGTTGGACTGGGCCCAATGGGTTCACTTCCAATCTGCAGAATCCCACCATCCCGAATGCCACCGGAGCCGCCAGCGGAATCTATACAGTGACGGCTAGTGTGGGCTGCTCTTCAGTCAAGGCGGATATCAGCGTTTTGGTCAAGGTGAAGCCGAGAATCGGCGACACCGTTTGGATGGACAGCGATGGTGATGGGACCTATGAGCCTGCGGCGGGCGAGATCGGAATTCCCGGTGTACTGGTGAGCCGCACGGGAGGTGCCGCAACGAGCACCAGCGGCAGTGGCTGGTACAGATTTGAAGTCGTCAGCGGGACTTACACAGTCACGGTGGCATCTGCCAATTTCGGTAGCGGCGCTCCCCTCAGAGGGCTGCATTCAACCACCGGAGGAGAGAACCTGACCCGTACTGTGGCCGATGCTGATGATATGACCTATGACTTCGGCTACCAGCCTGTGAGCGCCGCAGGCGTCGGCACTCCTGGGTATTGGAAGAATCATCCGGAGGCTTGGCCGGTCCAAACCATTACCATTGGCGGAGTGACCTATGCGAAGGCACAAGCGATTTCCCTGATAACGGAAAAACCTAGCCAGGATCGTACTTACAACATGTTCAGCCAACTGGTCTCAGCCATGTTGAACGTGGCAATCGGGAATAACTCGAGCTGCATTGAAAGCACGATTCTGGCTGCGAACGCTTGGATGGTAGCTAATCCGCTGGGGAGCAATGTTCCTGGTGGAGGAGCTAACTCTCCATGGCGCAGTGGTGAACCGCTCCACAGCTTGCTTGACCAATACAATAACGGCAAGCTCTGCGCACCGGCGCGCGATTAGTCACGCGGCAGTCTTTCTGAGGCACCGGCGACAGGTAGCATGCCGGTGGGGAAAGTAAGGAAAGACGTGAGGGTGCCTTGGCGATGAACCCCGGGAAGAAGCCTGAGGGCTGATGAATAAGGCGAGTGCGGAAAGGATGAGTAGTGACTGAGTGCCAATTTCGTGACGATTCATGCATTAGAATCCGCCCCCGTATTCTTTTCAACCAAGTGGAAGGCGAAGCGGTTATTCTCAACCTCGACAGCGGCATTTATTATGGTCTTGATGAGGTTGGGACGCGGGTTTGGAAACTGATTGAGAATGGCGGCACGCTGGCTGCCATTCGCAATGTGTTGGTTGACGAATACGAGGTAAGCCCCACTCAACTTTGGGCTGATCTGGTCATGCTGCTTGAGCAGATGCAGCAAAAAGGTCTTGTGGAGGTAAGTACGTCGGATTCGAGTTCTACCTGAATTCTGTTGGCTTCACGGTGACGCGCGCAGTCCACGGCGGCAATCGCACAGGACATAGGACCGGCTGTGGGGTTCTCTGGCGTTTAGACGATTAACGACGCGTTCCCGTTCCTTTGGACGGCTGCAGCTTCCGGAAAAAGGCAAGCCTCTTCTCTGTTGTCTGCCTTGTCTTCCGTTCTGGCTGTCGCTCATATTCAGTCCTGATTTCCTTGCATCGCTCATTAATATCAGAAAGAATTCACGGTCATTCCAGACTCTTCAGAAATGAGTGGAATTGGCGCCGTCATTAGTTTGGATGGTTCTTCGCCGGATCCGGCCCTGATTGCAAGGCTGTGTGAAAGTCTTTCGCGCCTGGGGCCAGATGGCATCAATGCATGGCAGGGCGTCTCCTCGGCGCTGATTCACGCTCATTTTCATACAGCACCAGAGGCACTGCAGCAGAGACAACCCTTTCAAGACCCCGAGGGCCGATGCGTCATCACACTCGACGGCAGAATCGACAATCGCGAAGAACTCATTCGTGACCTGAGAGTCTCAAATCAGGAAGTCAGCGACCCGGAACTTGTACTCTTTAGCTACAAGAAACAAGGGGTGGATTGCGTCCGAAGTCTTCTTGGTGATTTTGCTTGGGCCATCTGGGATGGCGAAAAGCAAGAGTTGTTTTGCGCCCGAGATGTTCTGGGTGTGCGCCCCCTCTATTACTGCCGGAGTGGGAAAAGCCTCCTGGTAGCTTCTGATTTGAACAGCTTGATTCTGGCGACTGGCGTTTCACCCTCGGTAAATTGGCAGCTGATTTCTGAGATGGTCGCGGGGGAATTCCACCATTGGCAACTGGAGACCGGCTACGCCGGCTTTTTCCGTTTCCCTCAGGCCCACTACCTGGTTTCAGGGTTTTCCGAGCATGAGTCCTGGCACCGTTACTGGACGATCGGTGAACAGGGAGAAGAACACTATAAGCGAGATTCCGACTACATTGATCGCTTTAAAGAGTTGTTGGAACAATCGGTGGCTTCGTGTTTGAAGAGCTCTCATCCGGTTGCTCTTCTCGTAAGTGGGGGCGTTGATTCGTCGTCTATCGCATCTGTGGCGAATGCTTTGATGAAAGCCGGGCGGACACGGTCGAAGCTGTACCTATGTTCCGCCCTCTTTCAGAACACGCCAGGCGCTGATGAAAGACGTTACGTTGACGCAATAAGAGAAAACTGTGCGGGGCTGATGCCATTGGCAATCTGTGGTGATGAGTACTGGAGTTTGAAGGAGTGGAACGCTCGGAAAGGCGAATACTGTGAACCGGAAGTAAGCGCCGACGGTTCACTGGTGGTAGGCCTGCTGAGAAAGGCGAAAGAGCAGGGATGTCGAGTCGTTGTATCTGGGCACTGGGGAGACCAAGTGCTTTGCGGGGATGCTTACCTCCACGGCCGTACCCTTCACGACGTACCGTTTGACAGGCTCTTTTCGGAACTCCCCTTTTTTTTAGATCGCTCGAGGTGGTGGGAAATTCTCCTTTCCTATGCATTCTTCGCCCTTCCGCCCCCCGTGGGAAATCGCTTGCGAAGCTTTTGGAAGGCGCATCGGAGACAGGACCGCTTCATTTCGGTTCGGGTGCGCAGAGAGCCTCCGCGTTTGCATCCGTCGCCAACTTTTAAAGCGCAATCGGCACGTCTAACCTATGGCCATCTTATGAGCGGGTGGGACGCGGCACGACGGAGCACCATGGAGTACTGGGCTGCTGCAACCGGGATCGAGTGGAGATTTCCGTTCCAGGACCGGAGACTCGTTGACTTCCTGTTGAACATTCCTCCCCGGCTGCGTTTTCAAAGAGGTCAGAAAAAGTATATTCTTCGAGAGGCAATGCAAGGGGTTCTTGGGGACACTGTGCGCATGCGCGACAATGCTGCCTATTTCGACAGTCTTTTGGAGCGGGGCGTCAGGTCTCGTGAGAAAGAGCAACTCACACGCCTTTTATGCGAATCCCGACTTGCGAAAGCAGGCATTGTAGAGCAGTCAGCCTTGCTTGAGTACTGGCATCGCAGCCTAGAAGACACGCGTGTGAGTGTGAGACCGATGTTGTGGAGTATTCTGGCGGAGAAATGGCTTCAGAAATTTGAAAGGTTTTCTTGCCTTACTTGAGAAGCTTTTAAGTATATCGCTCTGCAAGCTCACGCACCCTCTCCAGAGCTTTCTGAAAGGAGGGGAATAATCCCGGAAAGGCTTCAGCTAGCGCGCGGGAAATTTCGTCGAGGCTTTGGGTTCCGTCCATGTGCCGTAGAATAAGAGAATCCACTTCTCCTTGCGGCTTAAGGGATGGCACAAATTTCGCATTCCTTTTCTGAAAAGCCGATGGCGACAAAAACTGCGAGAAAAACGAAGATTGATTGTAATCTGCGATCAACGTCTTCCCTCTGGAAACCTGAGTCTCCCAGCACCACACATATTCACGTCCCACCAGCTGCGCACGCAATTGGACTCGAATTAAATCTCCTTTCTCGATGTGCAGCGGGTCAGGCCAGGGAAGCAAGACTTGACCCGAAATAGATTCAGGGTGGCCGGGGCTGTTCGAGTACGTGATGTCCTTCGCTAAGACCGCCTCAAACCACAGCAGTAACCCGTGAGCCAGGCGGCTTTCGGAGGCGGTCCACTCCAATTCACCTGACACATCCGTCGTCTCAAGAGCGAGGTAATCCAACGTAGCCCAACACTGCGGCTCCAGGACCACATCTTTGGGGTCGACATTCACCTTCAGCCACTGGTGACGGGCGAAGTCCATCCCGGGGCTCAGGTCGAGTTCCCAGAGGGATGTCTTCCAGGGAGCGATCAGCCTGGTGTGAAGTTCCGTTGCTTCGATGGCCGTCGCCCACAGTACGTCCCTTTGAGGAATCAGTCGTCCGCCGGGCAAAAGATGCCGCTTTCTTGCGTCGATGATAGCAGGAAGGTGCTGGCGATACAGCGGCAGTACGCCGCGGATATCTGAAACGATGATGTCCACTCGGTCGGGCAGCGTGACCTCAGTCGAAAGCCCCTGAATAAACTGAATGCGGCTCTCAAAGCCATTTACGCGAGCGATTTTTCTGGCGAGTTCAATCGAGTTTTCAACCTCCAGCGCATAGACGCGACGCGCGCCGTATTTGCAGGCCAACATCGCAAAGATTCCCTGACCACAACCCAGATCGAGCACAACTGAGTTCGGCGTGATGCTGTTTTTGAGTGCGGATGCATAAGCCTGCAGCCGATCCTTATCGGCAATCATCCGCGCGTACGATGTGATGGTGTAAGCCATAGACAGTCTTCGCAGCTAGTCAGGGCGGATCAAGTCCTGCCTGACAATCTCGACAACATCAGATATCTCTGAGAGTCGCGAAGGATAGGAAAGCCGCCGGACCCGCACTTGTCGAAGTAGTTGTGTAAAAAAATCCATGCGTGCCTTTTGAATCCCCAGCGCCTGGACTACTCTTGCTGCAAAAGAACAGCGGATTAATTCCATAAGGGCCAGACGTGGTGAAACCGGAACCACTTGCACCGGATCATCTTCGTCCAAAGCGCGATCCAGAAAATAGAGGGTAGAAATCTCCTGCATTCCGGCGCAAAACGTTCCAAACTGCACAGGACCAACCGGTACGGCTCGCTTGCTGATGGAATCATGAACCGGCCGAAGATTCTCCAAGCCGCCCAGGAAGTGGGCCGCTTCATCCGGCCAGAGTCGCAGTTGTGGATAAGCGGGCCTTGCCAGAAATCGCTCTCCTTTTTTTTCGATCGGAAGCACATCGTCTGTGATCAGAGGGAAACCGGAAGCTGTGAGCGCCGCGGCCAGCGTACTCTTTCCGCAGCCGCTTAATCCGAGAAAAGCAACTGCCTGGCCCTGAAAAGAAACTGCAGAAGCATGGAGAACGGGAATGCCTGCAAGCTCCAGCCAGTAGGGAAGAACGACTCCCAGGAACTGGAGTTCAATTTCTGCGGAGTCGCTGCCCGCACAGGGCTGACCCACAATTGTGGCATCGGAAGGAGAGATGCAAAAATCAGCCACTCGATGAAAGCGAAGGTAGTCGACTCCCTGATGTTTATAGAGGGATAGGAGAGGAGTTCCCAGTTGGTCTCGATACATGCTCACGTAGACCGGGTTGTGATCGGAAAGGTCCGGTACAATGGAGCTACTGTTAGTAAATACCAGGTCGGGAGCCGAAACGCATACGGGTAAAGGTGCTGCAAAGGGGAAATCGCTGGCCAATAATAACCCGTACACGGAATAAACAGGGAACGAGTCGCTGGAACCGCTTCGAGACAATTACTTAAAAAGAACGCTGAATACGTGATGGTCAGGGATGCTTGAGTTTACATCCGGGCTCAACTGAACACTCAAACAAAGGCGGTGAACGCACCGAAATCGTCCGCGTGCCCGCCACCCCCTTGAGTTATCGATTCAATGGTTCCGAATTCGGTCAGCGTAGGACTTCGATAAGTTCTTTTTTTCGTTCGGGGCAGCTTCTGCTGGGGTTGGAGCTCCTCGCTTGGCTCACGCATAGTGGTACGGATTTTAACGGCGGCCGGATACATGAGTCAAGCTTTTTAAAGCGCAAGAACAAGTGGGCACGCGCCTCTTAAGCAGTTGATTTGGCTGTATCTCTGGGACAACAGGCAAGCGAAAAGAGAGTCAATCTGCTTCTTTTTTTCCTTTATGAAACCGCCCCCACAGCAGTCGGATCGGTCTAAGCAAGTAATAGGCGGCAAACAAAGAGGTAGGCAACTGCAGCCACTCCCAATCTTTTTCATTGGGGGAAAAAAACCGCGTCATGTAAAACACTTTGTCACGCAAGCGATCTTTGGCGGCGACGTGAAAACGAGCGTAGGCCAAGATTGAACTGGTCCCAGCCGATCCCCCAAAGAGGTGCCTGGCGGCGCGCTCGACCAGATGGGCGGCACGGCGGCTGTTGCCGAGAGGGAGTTGTGGGGAGACGGATGCCCCCGGGCTTAGACGCTGCGCCAGTCGTGTGCCAATCACGAGACTGGTCTTCGAGCCAGTTTGCCTGGCACGCTCGAGCACGCGGTTCCAGACAATGTTGTTTTCGCCTGTGAGGAGCCGTGCGATGTCGGCGACCCAGATCAAACGAGACCAGTGGTGCTTTGTTCCGTGCTCGCAGAGCAGGATTAACAAGATTTCAGGAAGAAAGGTTTTTACTTTGCACCCCCCCACGTCGATCTCGTCCCAATCCGTTTCACCGGCACGGAGTGAGGAAAAAAAGCGAGGAAAAAGCTCCCAGTGTAGCTCAATCTCGACTTTGCTCTGGAGGTGCCGGAACAGGTAGTGGCAGATCGATCGCCTGAAACAACGTTGCTCGCGAAGGATCAAAGGGGTCACAAGCTCGAAGCCTTTCTGCGTGAGCAGACCAGAGGCTTTTTGCAAGTGCTGCTCGCTGACCAAAAAGTCAAGATCTAGGCAGGGGCGAAGCACCAGGTTTCCGTACAATTGCTGTGACAACGTCGGACCTTTAAAAGCAACATAAGAAATCCCGGTAGTTCTAAAAAGCTCCACCGTATCTAGGAGTTGTGAGGCCAAGGTCAGGCTGTGTTTCACGTTTTGATGGTATTTTTGTTCGAGTTCTCGAGTGAAGTTCGGCGGGACTTGCTTTGAGGGGACATTCTTCAGCGCGTGGTAAACCAATGGAATGAGACGGTGTCGCGATGCCTCTTTTAGCAACAGAGGGTAGTCCAGATCATCGCTGATCAGCGCCGCGACGGATCGCCGTGCCGCAGGCTGAGGGGATGCACAGGATGCCAGGATTTCCATTTCAGGGCGTCTGTGGAGAGTCATTCCTGTTCCTCATTTTGCGACGTGGCCTTCAACGAGGTCGCTTTACGTTAATGGATGGGGTGCTTTAAGAGAAACAGGATTTTTATGCCGGAACTTCAAACCAAAAGGATATGTTTCAAAAAGATGCGTAGTCTGTGGGGCAGCCGAGCTTATGCCGGACGGGAAAATGCAAATGCGCCTGCTTCTTTGTCAGTGGATAGAGAGTGGCGCAACACTTGGGATTTATGGCCCGACGTCAGCCAAGAAGGCGTTAATCTCCGCAGCAGACCTCAGATGATGAACGCGCTTATGGTGCCGCGCTTCAGATACGAGCTCTCTATACTTAGGCGTCAAGCGCTGATGACATAGCCAGAGCATACAATAACTTTTGATGGTGAGTTTGATGGTGTTAGCGAAAATTGGACTGCCCTCAGGCCAGCCCCTGGGAGTTACAAAAAGGCCCTTCAACAAGCGCTTGGTGATCCATAGAAAGTGTGTGCATAGCGGCAGATCGATGTAGACCAATGTGTCTGCCCATGCGAAATACTCCCAAGTGGGCTTGAAGCACCCGGCGCCATCAATGATCCATGCGTCACGCCGTAACAACTCTGTGTGTGCCTTCAAGTACTCATCATGTGGAATTTTCTCGCGAGCCACTCGATCCTGGATTATGTCCAAGTGATAAAGAGGTAGGCTCGTCAGTTCTGCCAAGCTCCGGGCAAGCGTGGACTTGCCGCCACCGGTGTTGCCGAAGACCGCAACTCTTCTCATACGTTCCTGGCAATTGTCTTGGGGACAACTCGCCAATCGATTGAGAGAATCTGTAATCGATTTATATGACTTAGAAATTCGCGACTCTTTGAACTCACACCGACTTTCCGTTCAAGGATTTCGCGTTCATCGCGTTTCCCGTCACGCTGACAGCATGCCCGAGCCAACATAACTGTCGGTAGCGGAACGGGACTTCTGGTCATTTCGACTGCCGTAGCCAATCGCTCAATCCGATGACTGCCATCGGAATAACAACAGGAAAAGCGGAGGTCATCTTGGGACCGACATTGGGTTCTCCAAACGCCACAGCTACAACCAACAGGATCGGCATAAACCAGGACCAACGGGACAGCATGGCGGGCAACTGACCTTGCCGAAGGGCGGAAAAGCAAGGCACCCAGAGAAATCCGAAAGTGATGAATAGCTGCACCGCTGAGTTGAGCGAAAAGAGTTGGATTAGAGTAGGGAGAATGTCTTTCACAAACTCTCCGGAAAGCAAGTGATCATCCGGGTGCGGGGCCAGCCACAAGCGAAGCCCAAAATGTATAACCAGAGCCGGCGCGACTGCTGCAACGAGCCAGAGACGCCGAGACCAGGCAAAAGGTGCGAACAGAATAAGGGCTATCACTATTAGAACCAACTCCTTGACAAGAACCCCGACGGTTGTTGCCAGCACCAGGAGCCCGATCTTCTGGCGTTGAACGGCGAGAACCGCCAGTGAGAAGAAAAAACAGTAGGCACTCTCCACCGAGGGATATCCGCTGATCCAAACTACCTGTTTCAAGCCGAGAAAGAGGGGAGCGCCAAGAGCAGCATATCGTGCCGGCACCCCAAACCCTTGGATCAGATGGTACAGAACCACACAGGTGCCCAGTAAGAACAGAAAGGCAATGAAGGCAAATTTCATTGCTGCAGCCTGCGTTGGATTTATAGGAGGCCGGTCGGGGTTGAAAAATACGGGCGGCACGTCCGGGAGCAGCCTCGCAAGGTAAGGCACTAACACGCGATAACGGAAACCGGTGTTCCAGGCCCTCCCCTCTCCAAAATAGAGATCAAGGTATCGGCTAAAATCGGAGTCGCGGAAGGTATTTTGGTTGAGAAAAACACTGTCTTCAAACGCGTGGTAACCAGCATAGATAATAGAAATGCCAAGCGTCCCTGCTATGACAAGCAAGGCCAGCATCGCTTTCACTGGTTTACTCCGCGGCGAAGACTGTTGACTGGAACTTCCATTTTGTGGCCTTGAGTGGTAGCGATTATACGCCCTGTGTAGTCCAGCGTAATCCTACAGTGGCGAAACATTCGGTCCGAGGTTGCCGGGAGTTAACCGGCTTGTCCTTGGCGGAGAGCTCCGATCGAATCCGGCAAGACGCTCTGGCGTTGCTGCGAATGCTGGACGAGCAGATGCGGACCTTGGATGAAGATTTGTGGGCGCTGGGGACAGGACCCGCGGGTGAAGCGACTGATGACCATCCCGGGGATGGGCCCGTTTGTCGCGATCGCCTTGGTGCTGGAGTTGGGTGAGATCGATCGTTTCCTGTCGGCCAAGCATTTGGCCAGTTATTTGAGATTGACACCTCGGATCCGTAGCAGTGCTGGGCGCATACGAACGGGACACATCAGCAAGGAAGGCAATCGTCTCTGCGAGGGCTTTTGGTGATTGCGGCCACTCAGGCCGCTCGACGTCCTGGTGAACCGCCCCGGGTTTCCTGGAGACTGTTTTAGTTGA
>JACQSY010000063.1 GCA_016211085.1 Acidobacteriota bacterium
GCCCAGAACCACCATTATGGGCCTGTCCCTTTTAATTTCGGCGGCGGCGTTCGCTTCCTCAACAATATACTCATTGGAGCCGGCTAGCTGGTCTGACTTCTTGAATGCCTCCTCAAGGGTGTTGGTCAGGTAGATGCCCAGGCGCTGGTCGCTCTGGAACTCGTAGCCCGTCTCCTGTAATAAGAGTCCCAGTTTGAGATGCGCCACGGCGTAGGGAGCCATCAGCAGCTCAAAGCCGAAGATGCGCGGCAGGAGCTTCTCCGCTACGTAGCTGTTCCACAGGCCCTGCTGCCTCTTGCCGATGTTAGCCTGGTAAATCTCGTTTATCACCATGTAAAGAAACGTGGCCGTGCCCACCGCCGGGTCGAGGATAAGCGTTTTATCATCAGCCAGCCCCTGCGGCTTGTTGAAGCGAGTTTTCAGCAAATGGTCAATGGAGCGCACGATGTAGCTAACCACCGGCTCGGGCGTGTAGTAGACGCCGCGCATCTCCCTTATCTTCTCGTCGTACTCCTTCAGGAAGGTTTCGTAGAAGTGCACCACCGGGTCTTCCTTGCCGCTGTGCTTGCCGAAGTCCTTCAGGACCGCCTCCATATCCGCCTGCGCTAATACCTGCGCCAGGTCGTCCACCAGCCAGGCGATGCGGTCATCGAGGTCGTAACCGGCGATGTACTGGAACAGCTTTCTCAGGAATGGGTTAGTCCGCGGCAGATTTTGGGCGGCGTCAAGGCGGGTGAAGGCTGAACCATTCTTAGATGTGCAGCGGGCGGCAAATAGCCCGTAGGCGATAGTCTGGGCATACATATCGGCAAAATATTCAACCGACAGGTCGGGGATGAGGTTATCGCAGAAAGCGGCTAACTGGGTGTGCAGACTGCCGCCCTCCGGCTCATTCTGAAAGGCATTAATGATGAGATTCCGGATAAGGTGCGCCTGCCGTGCCATGCGACGGGCAAGCTCCCTCGGTGTGCCCACGCCCTCGGCTCTGTGGGACAGGAAATTACTGAAAAGCTCGGCAACTGCTTGAACGCCCTCTTTATCCCACTTGATTTTGCCGTCTTTGGTTGGACTTCCCAGATGGGCTTTCTGCCAGAGATTGCCATCCACGTACCAGCGGAACTCAAGGTAATCGGTGAGAATCAGGTTGGTGAGTGAATCACGGTAGCGACTAAGCTGGTCGGTTTCCTCTGCCTCATCCAGGCTCTTGCCGATGCCCTTGGCCTCGATATAGCCGACAGTGACCGGGCCTTTTCGGAGAATAAAATCGGGAGCGCCACACTCGATATGTTTCGGCTCATTGGTGGCAGCTATAGTAGTATCCAAACTTTCGAACAGGGCTTTCAGGGCAGGGCGATGAGTATGTTCGGTAGCATCACCGGCCGCCAGTGCCTTTTCAATGGCGTAAATGTAGTTCTGGACCGGTTTCAAATCAGCAGTCATTCTGAAATCACAGTTCCTTGTGCACTTTGTAATCGCCAATCCACTTGACCAGAGATAATTCACCTTTCACGGTCTGGTAAAAGGCTCTATCCCCGGTCCACAAATCGCATTTTTCCGCTTCCGCCAAGGCGAGGTAAGCGGCATCATAGGCTGCCAGGTTGTACCTGAGTGACGCTTCTAAAACCATGAGCGGCTCTACCTCCCTAAGCTCGACACCGAGTGCCATGAGGTTACTCAGTGCTTCCATAGCCTTATCCGAGGCAATTCGCCTTCGCCTGGCGGCTGTGGCTATGCCGTTGACCACTTCGTAAACCAAAAGATAAGGGGCTATCACATTGACGGCCCCTCGAGCATAGAAATCGTCTCTTAGCGCTGTGGCCTGGGGAATACAATCTTCATCATCAAGTTGCCACTTCAGCACCACCGAAGCGTCGGCAACTACTAATGCTGGTTTTTGTGCCATATCTCTATCTCCGTCGGCCTTCCTCAACAAGTTCGGCTGCAGGCAGACCAACGCGGCCTATATCCTGTCTAAGCCTGTCCATCTGAGCTAACAATGCCTTCTTGTTTCCATCAGCCTTATCGGTTATCTCGCCATCCCTAACCAAACGCTCCTTGATGGCTTGAGCACAATAAGCCGTCGAGCTCATGCCGCGTTTAGCCGCGGCAACCTTAATTTGCCTTCTAATCGCCTCATCCTCAAGGTAAAGACCGAGCCTCGCTTTCTTAGTCACCGTCATCACCTCCACCGTAATGATAGCATTGCAACACTATGTCGTCAATAAGCATTCGGTAGCCTGCAAGTGATGGCCGGTTACCACTGCACTTTTCTGACTTTCGTGCAATCTGTCTGCCCTAACAAAAGGACGGCAAATTCCCTCAAAGAAAGCACGTTTCTCACTGCTTTTGATTGATGGCACATCCGTTTTCAGGGAAACAGGCTAGAAAGCCAAGGTGCATCGGCTCCCAGTCTGTCGGCCATTGACAAATGTCGGATGAAAGGGCTATCATATTCTCATAAACGTATATAATGGAGGTTTGACCCGTGGCGACGGTTACGAAACAAGACACCGAGAAGCTGGCGCTGGCAAGCAAGTTTTTCCGTGCCCTGGGCGACCTGAGCCGGCTCAAGATGCTGGATGCTCTTCTCGATGGAGAAAAGAACGTAGGGGAACTGGTCGAGGTGGTCGGCTCAAGCCAGGGCAGGGTATCCAACCACCTGGCCTGTCTGAAACAGTGTGGCTTCGTGGATGCGAGACGTGACGGCAAATATATCTATTACCGGCTGGCTGATGGACAAGTGCGACAACTGCTGGAAGTCTCCCAGCAGATGATAGCCAGGAACGCTGAACGCATCTGGGCATGCACAAGGGTGGACATGTCACAGGAATCCGAACCGGGAGAGCAACAGTGAAAGCACGCCTAATTCTGGCTATCGCCATTCTTGTGTCTTTCCTGGCAGTGGCTTGCAGTCATCCGGCCGCCAGTCAATTCGATAGCAGTCGGTACTCCGGGCGCGTGGAGAAGGTGACGCTGGAGATTCCCACGATAGCCTGAACCGGCTGTTGGCCTCGGGTCGAGGCCAGTGCCAAGAAAGTCGCCGGGGTGCTGAACGTAGAGTTCAACAAGGAAGAGATACAGCGGGTGGTCATAACGTATGACCCGGAGATTACTAATGTCGCAGCGATAAAAGCAGTGATCGAGAAGGGCGGAGACAGGGTTTTCGAACCAGGTGAATGAGTTAAACAAGGGGGGTCAGGAAAATGAAATACGGTCTCATTATCATCGGCGGTGGCTCGGCGGCTTTTGCTGCGGCCACCAAGGCGTCAGACCTGGGGAAAACGGCGCTCATGGTAAATGCCGAGCTTCCCCTAGGCGGCACCTGTATGAACGTCGGTTGCATGCCGAGCAAGCACCTGCTGGCAGTCGGCGATGAGGTATTCTATTCAGAACGCCCTCGCTTCAAATCCCTGGGTAGCCGGCCCGCAGCTGTCTTCGATTTCGGAACGGCGATGCAGGAGATGAACGACATGATAGCGCGCATGCGCCGGAAGAACTATGTTGACGTGCTGCACAGCCTGGATGGAGTTACCCTGGTGGAGGGGAAAGCCCGCTTCGCCGGTCCTAACCGGGTCGAGGCAGGCGGCAAGACATATGAGGCTGATAAGATTCTTATCGCTACCGGCTCCATCACTAAGGCCTTGCCCATCCCCGGGTTAGATAACATGCGCTGGCTCAATAACGTGGCCGCATTGAAGCTCCGGGGCTTGCCGAAATCGTTGGTTGTTATCGGCGGCGGGCCGCTGGGCCTGGAGTTCGCCCAGATGTTCGCCCATTTCGGCAGCAGGGTAACCATCCTCGAAGCCATGTCCCAGGTCCTGCCCAGGCACGAGCCTGAGATTGCCGCTGAACTCAGGCGAAGCCTGGAAGGGGAAGGCATTATCATCCATACCGGTGTCCGCGTTGAAAAGGTCGCTGAGCGGGACGGAGTAAAAACCGTGACTTTCAGGGATGGAGACAGCCAGGCGGAGACTGAAGCGGACGAGCTTCTGCTTGCCGCCGGTGTCCAGCCGAACACGTCGGACCTCGACCTGGATGCAGCCGGTGTAAAAGTGGATAGAGGCGGGTTTATCCAGGTGAACCAGTATTACCAGACGGATAACCTTGACATCTTTGCCGCCGGGGATTGCGTCGGGAAGATGGCGCTGGAGCCGGTTGCCGCCAAAGAGGGCGCGCTGGCTGTCGAGAACGCCTTCACCGTACCCGTGCGCAGCATCAACTACGACTACGTGCCGTCGGCTGTCTTCACCAATCCCCAGGTGGCGTCTGTTGGCATAACTGAAGAAGAGGAAATGCGTCGCTTCAACACCTGCCTCTGCCGTACCATCAACATGGACCTTGTGCCCAGGGCTTCGGCGGTCAACGAAACGAGGGGTGTTTTCAAGATGGTGATTCATCCACGAAACTACAAAATACTCGGGGTTCACATTGTAGCCCCGGATGCGGCGGACCTCATCCATGAGGCGGTTCTTGCCGTGAAGTTCGGCTTGACCATCGACGACATCATTGATACCGTTCACGTATTCCCTACCTTCAGCGAGGGCATCAAGCGTGTTGCCCAGTCCTTTACCAGGGATGTGTCAAAGATGAGCTGCTGTGTGGAATAGTGCTTTGTTTGGGAGGATATCAGGTATGAAATCGTGGGTTTTGCGCTGGACGTCCGTATTCCGTCTCTTCAGTCTGCGGGGGTGGCTCATCACCGCCGCTGGAGGAATAGCTACGCTGGTGATTATTGGCATACCGAGCGCCATTATAGATAACCCTTTCTTTGTCCGGCAGACGCCGGTCCGTCCGCAGGACCTGGTTATTGGTACCTTTGCGGTCTCCAGGAAAGCCAAGGCAGGCGGTAGGGCGGCGTCGGGCGGGGTCCTTTCCTTCCTGGCGGTAGGTTGCCCCATCTGTAACAAGCTGATTGTGTTACTTCTGGGCGTCTCGGGTGCGCTTACGTACTTTGCCCCGCTTCAGATATATATCGGCGTCGCGTCTCTTGGTCTTCTGGTCTGGGCTTTACACCTGCGGATGCAAGCCATCTACGGAAGCTGCTGCGCCGTTCCTCAATCCGTTGATATCTCATATGGCAGCAAAGATGGATAGCAACCTCGCAAAGCTCCAGGTCAAGATCGGCGGGATGCAGTGCTCCTTCTGCGTCGAGACGCTGCGCAAAGCGTTTCTACGCCTGGATGGTGTGTACGATGCCAGCATCAGCCTGACCCACGAAGAAGCCCTGGTCGTGTACGAACCGGCGCGGGTCGGCCCGCAGCAGCTTAAAGACGTGCTCACCGACCTGGGCTACACCTGGCGCGATCCGGAGAAGGTCAGGTCGTTCGAAGAAGAAGAGGCTGAGCTTGGCATCGCTAAGAGGAAGTTTCTATTCGGGGCGGGAGCCGCCGGCATCGTGGTCATCTTTATGATTTTGATGTGGCTCGGCTTTATGCAGCCCTGGTTCCGCTGGCCGATGCTGGCGCTGGCGTTGGCGACCATGTTCGGGCCGGCCTGGCACATCAACGAAATGGCTTGGTCTTCCCTCCGCCGCGGCATCCTCAACC
>JACQSY010000065.1 GCA_016211085.1 Acidobacteriota bacterium
GCTGACAATCATGACCGGCGTGTCCGGAGCAAGGCGACTGATCTCCTCTCGCCTGATCCTGGCCGGATCGGTCACTGGCCATACTCGCCCCTGTTGGAGACTTTTTTGCAACTCCCCACCCATTCGGGTAGGAACGCTGGCAATCACCCATTTGTCCTTGCCCTGTTTCTGAATACGCTGCTGGATGCCCCGCGCGAGGTTCAGCTTCACTTCCTCTAAATCCTTACCGTGAGCATAGGCGGGTTCGAGTTCCGGGAGGATTTGCCCTCCAAAGTGCCACCAGCCCCAAAGGTGGACATGCGTGTGAACGTCAATGAGCCCCGGAACCACTGTCCGCCCTTTCAGATCAATCAATTCCGTCTGCGGCCCAGCCAGTTCCCGGATCTCCTGGTTGGTCCCCAGCCTCCATATCCGATCCCCTCGAATCGCCATCGCTTGATGAAATGTCAGGTTCTGGTCCATCGCCCCAATCTTCCCGTTGTATACAATCAAGGTCGGATAAACCGCCAATTGCTCCAGTTTCGCCCCATCCGGAGCTTGCGCTTGCGCCGTCGTTAGGGGCCAAAGCCCGATTGCGCAGACCAACAACAGAACTAACATTAGCTGGCAGCTTTGTAGTTTGCTCATCACATCCCTCCCTATCCTCTTTGTAGACAATCCAGAACGTCAGCAAACCTTATCAAAACACCGGGATTCCGCCCCCCGCTTTCAGCGGGCAAGAAAATCCTTACAAGTTCTTCGGGGAATCCCCTTACTTTTTTCCGCTCAGTCAGAATCTCCGCTCAAACAGGAACCGAAATTCCCGATTAAAAGGTCAGTTTCAAGCCCAATTGGACCTGCCTGGCCGGCGCAGTATCTGTGATTCTGCCGGCGGTCGCACTGGGCACTCCACTGGTAGAGATAAACACAGCGCTGTTCGGTTTCGCAAAGTTTACCCGATTGAAGAGATTGAAAGCTTCCGCCTTAAATTGCAGGTCGGTTCCTTCTCGCAAGCGGATCATTTTTGCCAGACCGAAATCAACGGTAGCCAGTCCCGGCCCGATGACGGTGTTCCTTCCCAGGTTCCCAAAAAATCCCGCTGGCTGCAACTGAAAGGCGCAAGGATCGTACCACAGATCCTTACTTTGCAGCTTTCGACCGGCAGTTACTCCTGCACAGCCAGCCGTAACACCCTCAGTCGGGTTGTTACTGAATCCCGGTCGTAAGTCAGGACGATTTTTTGTGCTGCCCGCTGTCAATTTCCTGGCCCGATCTAGACTACCCGTGCTAATCTCCAAAGGTGCTCCCGACAAGAGGGACAGGATGCTATTGATCTGCCATCCGCCCAACAGTTTTTCTGCAAATCCACCCAGGCTACTGCCAAACCGTTTCCCCGAACCAATCGGCAGATCATACGTGAAGTTTGTTTTCAGAACCTGCGCTTGATGAAAGAATGCCAAACCTTTTTCACAAACGCGGCAATCGGCGTCCTGAAAACCTTGTGATTCTCCCGACTCTACTACAATCATTGAAGAGCTGTGATCAAGGGTTCGGCTAAATGTGTAAGCTGCTTGAAATTGCAACCCCTGGCTGAAACGCCGATTGAGATTGACTTGCAAGGCGTTGTACCAGGAGGGGCAACTTGTGCTAAATAAATTTAGAGAACCAAGATTGGGATTCCTCGGCTGAGAGCCAGCCGGTGTGAACTTTCTGCCGTCGGGCAATACCTGAGGAAGCGGGGTATTGATGTCCCGATTGCAAGTTAAATGCACTCCTCGCGCACCCGCATAAGATGCGGTCAATGCCGTATTTGAGCTGATCTGTTGTTGGATGTTCAGGTTGTACTGCATGACGTAAGGGTTTCGACTCATCTCATCGTAATTAGGAGCTGCGCTGAGAGCTAAGGCCGCGTTCGCCAGCGTCACAAACCCACCTGTAACTTCATCCGGAAATCGGGGAGGGGGACTTATCTTTGAAAACACGACGGCCTTAGGAGGGGCAGCGGGACTATATTGAGAAACGTTTTGTAGTAGTTGTTCGTTAAAGACCCCAAAGCCCCCTCGCAAAGAAGTCTTTCCGTTGCCAAACATGTCCCACGCAATTCCAACCCGGGGGCCGAAGTTCCCAAGAGAGGGATTGCCTCCCCAGGGAGTTTTGACTGCGCTAAAACTAGTAGCTGTCGGAAAATTCACAACGGCGCCGAAGCGCGCTTGCTCGTCGGTAACATTCGTGGTGAACTCGTAGCGATACCCCAAGTTCAACGTTAAACCAGGTCTCAAATTTATGTCGTCCTGGATATGAAACCCAAAGACCGTGACCTTCGGTTCCGCCACCGCAATGGCGCCCGGCAGCGACGCCCTCAGTTGAAACGGATTCCCTTGGAGAAAATTTGAGAGATTGCTGAAAGTATATGTCCCATTTAATTGCCAACCCCAGTCCTCGAAGGAGGGGATGTAGGTGATCGCAGCTCCAGTCTTGAGCGAGTGCCGCCCTTTGATATAGCTGAGTTGCTCGTTGAATTCATAGGAATTTAGCAGCACATGAACGGGCACACACTCCGAACAGCCGAGACCGGCCAGACCTCCTACCCCGAGAGTCCCGTTATATCTGCCGGGCACGAAGTTCAACAAAGGATTGAAATTCAAGCCGTCATCTTTAAACCTGTTGCGGGTGTACCCAAATCGGAACGTATTGAGCAAAGTGGGAGAAATAATCGAGGTGTGTGCTAGCACAACATTCTGAAAGCGGCTGACCCAAACCGCAGCGGGTGTCCCCCAAGGCCCGGCACTGAAAGGGTTTAGCCGCGAAGCATCGTCAAAGGTATACCGACCAAACAGGGAATTATTCGCAGAAAATTGATGGTCTATCCGAACCTGAAAAAAACTATCATCGGTTGGTTGGGAACCAGAGATGTTATACTGAGCTCGCCCGTCTCCAACATTGGGACCGTTGGGCAACGGATACAAATCGAGATAGGGTTTGACATTGGTGGCCACTCCGATAAACTGCAATTGCCCCGTTTGCGCGTTGGGCAAATATCCTTCCCGAGCCTGCGCATTCGGCACAAAGGTTTCCAGCGTTCGCCCGAGTCGCTCCCTGAAAATTTCCGACGTACCAAAGAAAAACGTCTTGTCCTTTTTGATCGGCCCTCCCAGCGCAAACCCAAATTGATTCCGCACAAAGGGAGGTTTCCCGGCATCAATGGTCTTCCGGGCATCGAGATTTTCGGTCCGATTAAATTCAAAGACCGATCCATGAAGGGTATTGGTCCCCGCTCGGGTGACAATGTTCAGAACTCCCCCACTCGAACGGCCATATTCGGCGCTGTAGTTGTTTAACAAAACGTTGAACTCCCTAACCGCATCTACGCCCAATTGCAATCCGGAAGCGCTGTCCGGCCCGCGATTGTAGAACCCGTTAATGTTAATTCCGTCCACCAACATCGTGGACTGATTTCCTCGCGCGCCTCCCACGTTCAACCTGGCTGAAGCTCCATAAAATTGTACGGATTGCCTACCCCCCTCATTAGCCGCTCCCGTGTTGGTAGCTTGGTAGGTCACACCAGGCTGGAGCAGAGCCAACTGCTCGAAACTCCGGCCAATAATCGGCAGGTCCCGAATCTTCTTGTCATCTACAAGACCCGTGAGCGCGGCGCTGGTCGTCTCCACCATCGGTGCTTCCCCGAACACTTCGATTCGTTCCGAGACCGAACCAACCTTCAACGTGAAGGTGATGGTTGCCTCTTGCCCAAGGGCCAGCCTGATCCCCCGCCTCACTTCGGTCTGAAAGCCCGTCAGCGATGCCTCCAATTCATAGTTGCCCAGGGTCAAATTGGACGCATTGTACCGGCCCTGAGCGTCTGTGGTGACCGTCCGGACGATTCCTGTATCCGTATTCCGCAGGATCACCGTAGCACCGGGGATGGCAGCGCCTGATTCATCCTGCACTGCTCCCAAGACAGTAGCGGTCGTCATCTGCGCCAAACTCACCGATGGCGTCAGCCAAGAAAACAGCAGCAGTCCAAATAACATTGAGAAAACTAGTTTCCGTACAGTTTGCATTTTTCTCCTCCTCCACACACCTGTTATGGTTTTTGGAAATCCCTTCCGCCATTATTCTCATTGCCTTTACAAAGCCTTGAACACTATAACCACGAGGCCGCACTCTCTCTTGAACTTTCCCACAGGAAAGAAGCCTATCGCCTCGTGGTAAATCCCTATTACTTCCTTTTACTTCCTGCCATGTGAACCGATGCTAGCCCTCGGTGGGATGGTTGTCAAGGAAAAATGCCATTCCCCTAATCCGTCCGTAACAGATTTTGGATATGTGAATAGTGGTGTCTGAACTGGAGAAGCGGGGCTGCGCAGCCCGGAGCGATTCATTCCAGCTAAC
>JACQSY010000068.1 GCA_016211085.1 Acidobacteriota bacterium
CGCCGCCAGCGCGCGCGGATGCCTTGCCGCAGCTGGTTGCGAAACTCCCGGTCTTCGGCACGCGACCGAGGGAGCGCGGTGAGAAATTTGCCTCCGTAACTTTGAATGTAGTGGAGATTCTTTCGGGTGGCAAGCTTGCAGTCTGCGACATAAATGAAATCGTCGCGGCGTAACAGCTCGCGCAATTGCTCGAGGTTGCTATGATGGATGCTATCGTCGCTGCGGTTTCCGCTGAAGACCTGATGCGAGACCGGCACCGCGCCGTCGGCCGTGACGTTGACGCCGAAGACCAACTGTTTTAGGTCAGGCCGATGGTCCTTGTTGATGCCATAGGTAATGCGAGGTTCCGAGATCGAGCTCAGGTAGCTGCCACGAAGGGTGACGGTGGTAGTGTCGTGATGGATACGGCGGGTGTCCAGCTCGAACCTCTTGATGATGTTCAGCGCGAGCCGAAAGAAGATGTTGCCGGCACGAACGGAAACGAGAGCGTCGAGGCTGCGGGCTACGCGATCGTCGTTGATGGCAGCCTTTTCCTCTGCAGAAAGGCCCAGGGCTGAGGTGCTGAAGGGAGCGGCCCATTCCGCGATCCGATACAGCGGCGAGGGAGAGAGGAGGTAGTTTTGGATCAGCACGGAGAGAGTCTGGGCGTGGTCCAGGATATGACCGCGCAGAGTGCCGAGATGGGAACCCACGATGCGCGAGAACGTCATGCGGTCGAGAAAGTGGCGCAGGATAGGAAGAGCTCCGACGCGATGGACGCGCAGTGTGGCGCGGCCTTGCCTGGTAAAGATCTGACGCGATGCACTGTCTGGGTTGTGATACATAGCGCACCCTCAGATTAGGGTTCGGGCTCGGATGATTCTGGGAACTTCGGCGCTGGGTCCTGACAAAGCCTCCGGCGCGTGTTCCGGCACAGCGGATAGACGTAAATGTCTTTGATAGCTCGACCGTGGCCTGCATGATCTCGATCCATACGTCCGCGTCCCTGAGTTTTACCCAGGCAGATCCAGTTGGAGGCCCGGTAGCAGGTACCGGAAAACCGCGAGCAATCAACCAGAGTTTCGAGCAGCAAGGGTCGATAACCGTAAAGGGCTTGCCAATCCAAGGGGAGTTGACGTGTTGCCAGCGAGAGAACCTTGCTCGCCAAACTTCGAACCGAGACCCAAGGAAGTATCAGGAAACGGCTGTTCGAGACAACATACTGCAGGTTACGGCGACGCTGCTCATCGGTCCAAGCGATCCACGCGTCGCGAGGCGCCATCTTCCAGGCCGGGCTGGAAAAAAGCAGGCAAGCGAGATGGGAGCCAGCCCGGGATTCGACCACGTAACGGAGGTGTGCTCCGAAGGGGACTCGATAGCCCAGATAGTGGTAGCGCTGGATGAACTGGTTGAAGAGAGAGTGAAGTTGGCCATCGCAAGCTTGCACCAGGCGCAGAGACAAGGGTTCATACTGCCCGACGTTGCCCGTTACAGCAGGCTGGGGATTGCCCTCCTGAGTCACTTGGATCTGCCGTGGAGAGCACTTTATCTTGCGCAGGACGGGGAGAGAAATCAGGCTGTCGGCCTGCAGTTTCTCTAAGAGCGCACGACATTCTTCGTACTTGAGTTTTCCATTCGGTCGCTTCCATTCGAGGAGTTCGCAGAGGGTTTTGGAAAGCTCCGTCAGGCTGAGAGTGGAAAAATCTTTCGCGACCTCGATGATGAGATCTAGATCAGTGGATGAAAACCTGCGACCCGAGAAGTCGATCTCCTGCATCTGTCTCCGCATGTTTTTCTGTTGCTCCAACGCGAACCTACATGGGAGCGGAAAGAATGTCCAGCAAAAAATGCAATTATTTTCAGCAGTACGGAATACCGCGCTGGCAAAGAGTTTCCGCCTTGATACGAGGATGCGGAGGGGAAGCGGAACACGGCGCGTCTTGCAGGTGCGGGGCTATACTACTCGAGTCCGGTGAACGAGTGCCGCAAAGGTGTCCTTTGCCTCCGTCAAGGATTGGAGCCGACAGTTGATGAAAGAAAGCCGATTTCGCTGAGCGACATACGACGATGACGACGAGAGCGAGCCTCCATCAAATCGGGGAATTGCCCTACACAGGTACCCTGAAAAACAACGGCCCGCCGGACATCGCGGCGACCTTTTCAATGCCGTGCGCCATCATTTATCGGAAAAAGACGTTTGGTATGGCGAAAACGATCTGCACTCGATGGAGACACGAATAGTCTAAGTTCCTATTCTTGAACGAATTGGGCCAATTCGAAATTCCAAAATCTGCCCCCTCGAAGTTGCGGAATGTAGGTACTATCCCCGAGTTTCTTCGATTTTTGCGAAGGTTTTTCTCTGCGTACCCTGCCTTCTTTGCAGCGCACCATAACTTAAGCAGCGAGTTTGTTGAGTTGCTCGAGTGTGATGCGGTGTGTGGAAAGAACGGCCGAGAGGAGATCGCGTCCGTGAGGAGTGACGACGTAACGATGCGTCCGCGGAACCTTCTGAATAAGGTGGTGCGCCCGAAGCATTCGTAGCAGACGTGAGACGCGGGCGGAGCGACGCCGCTGTTCTTCAAGTGTCTTGGGAGCACTGTCGAACAGAAGGGACTGAAGGTCGCGATTGCGGAAGCCGTTAACGCAGAACTCGCCGCGACTGATGGCACGGAACAGAGCCAGATCTGGATCGGCCCATGGCCGGAGGGCACGGACACGTTTGTCTCGGTAGATCGTCGGCTTGCAAATATCGCGTATCAGTTCACCCAGCGGAGTCGAAGTATCCGCGGCCGCCAAGGCATCGAGATAGCGCTCGTTAGAAGCTTGGGTGACCTGAGCGCGCCGGTAGACGTCAGCGATGCCGCGGCGCAAGACCCGCCACTCGGCTTTCCCATGGGGATCGCCTTCCTTGGTTCGGAACACCTTGAAATCATAGGGATCATTCATGGTGGTTTCGACACGCAATACATTTCCGGCTTTGTCATAGGCTTTGACGGAATTGGTGTTGACGCGATGCTTAATGCGGACTCCTTCGGGGCGATTCTTGAAGTCGCTGACGATCTCTCCTTTAAAGTTGCCGTGGACTTTTCGTCCCAGGAACCGCATGACATCGCCGCTGGAAAAGGTTTGCATGCCATGCAACACCATGGGGGGATAGATCTCGGCCAGGTCGGAGGCTTTGCGGAACATCACATCGGTGGCCCATTCGCTCTGGTGGATCGACCAATAGTAACGAGCCGGGAATCCACGAAACATCCGGCCGTGCGCCGGATTGAGCTGACGCGCGATCCCGGCCAGTGCTTTGGGCCAAGAGATGCGCAACTGCCGGTTCATCAGCCGCTGCGCTTTGTCGACGTCTTCAATCCAGGTGAAACAGTTATCGTTGCGGCGATAGCGGATCTGGTTCTGGTCCATCATCCGGGCCAACCACTCTCGCCCGTTCAGGCAAATCTGGATGGGAAAAGGAAGCCAGGACTGGATTCGTGCGTTCATCCAGCCGAACTGAGCATCGATCCAATAGTGGTATAAGAACAGGCATTTGCGAACTCGAGGGACCAGATCCAGCTTTTTCTTATCCTTGTTTCGATAAATCTCAAAGCTCATGCAGGGTTCCACACACGTCAGGATGGCGACAAGTCCTTTGGTAATTCCATCTCCAGCGGCGATCTGGCGGGCCAGTTCATCCTTATCGGTGTCGGCAGATCGCACATACACCACGGGCCGGTTTTGATCTTTAGCGACTTGGCATGAAACTTCCTTCAGTTGCTCGGTGAGTCTCTCGGCCCAACTGCCGAATTGCTTGAGCAGGATTTGCTTGTACCAGAGCAGATCCTTCATCCCCTCCACCGAAACGATCCGGCGCAACGTGCCGCGGACAACGAGCCGGTCGAAACCGCTCAAGACGCCCGTGATTTTGTCTTCAAAACGTTGTATAAACCGTGATGTTGGCATGGCGTGCTCCTTGGGATGGGTCTGACATTTGTTTGTGCAAACGCCAGATAGTCCAGAGGCTGGGACGCCATGTCAACTGTTAGTTGTTTTCGGATGCGGCCAACCACGATGCATACCCCAATCAACGACATCAGCCGACGAGTTCCAAGGCCTAAACATAAACGCTCTGATTTCTCGGCGTCTCTGCGGTGAGCGTGCCGTGAAGTCACGGTTGCTAAGTAATGGGAATGGATGCTCCAATGGCCATTCCCACGTAAGAGGTGAAAAGCCCACCCGCGCGGGCTTGCTCCCCGTGCGGAAACTCTTGGTGGTCTCGGAGTAACCAGGGTCACTCCTTGAGGGGTGGCGTCGAAGTGGTCAACCAAGAGTAGTCCCTTAGGTTCCGAGTGGTGGCGAGGCAGTAAGGCGCACCCTCCCTCACCAACGGGGTAGCGTGACGCTCGCAAGAGCGCCGTTGTCAGGATGAAGCAAGTAGGCCTGGCAGTCCTGCACGTGCTTACCGGGATCGGGGGACCAGATGGCAGCTGATGATGACCACGGGAACAACTCACAGCGTCCGGCCAGCAATGGTCCGGTAAGGGGCGGTATAAGCTGCGCGAAAACTTAGCTCCGACGCGCTGGCGGTGCAGGCGGCTCTTGCTGCACCTCGGAGAAGTCAGCATATCCCTATTAAGGCCCGGCCCATGGACGGCACGGTCTGGAGCACCAAGCCGTAGGCAAGCTGGATAGCCGTGGGGATTAACCGTTGCGGAAGGTCGAGATGTAGGTGGCAATGACGGTACGAAGATCTTTTCTCCGGACATGGTTCGCCGGTTGAACAGAGGGAACCTCGCCTGAGTCACTTCAGGCTGCTCTCGGATATCTCCCTTGGACGCCAAGGCGGTCTCTGAGTCCATGCTCTCTGACGAAAAACCATACGGAATCTGGATCGGTGAAATACCGCACATGCCGACCAAACCTCTACCTGGTCGCGAACGTGTAGTAAGCCAAAGGTGTACGATGCTCAAAGCTCACTCTCTTATCGACAAAATTTACTTCTGGAAAAACCTCTGGACCGCATGGCGTAAGGTCCGCGCCAACAAGGGTGCCCATGGACTCGATCGAGTGACTATCCGCGCCTTCGAAAAAGACGTAGAAACTCACTTGAGAGAGTTACAGCGCAAGCTCATGGGAAACCGCTTCGAACCTCATTCGGTTCGTCGCGTCTATATCCCCAAGGCGTCCAACCCCAAGCAAATGCGCCCTCTGGGTATTCCCGATGTAATCGACCGCGTGTGTCAGCAGGCGATCTATCAGGTCCTGTCTCCTATCTTCGAGCCCCATTTCTCGGCTCGAAGCTTCGGCTTCAGGCCAGGTCGCAAGGCTCATCACGCTATCGCAACCGCAATTCAGGACGCAAGAGAAGGTTTTCTCTACGTCGTTGACGCAGATATTGCCTCCTTCTTCGACCGAATTGACCACGAGGTTGTGATATCCCGCGTCTGTACCCGAATCGCTGACGGCCGTGTCATCTGTCTTCTCAGGGCCTTCCTCAAAGCCGGTATTAGTGACGGTGGCGTCATCAGCGTCCCTACTGAGGGTACTCCTCAGGGGGGCGTCATCTCTCCCTTGCTCGCCAACATTGTCCTCGATTCCTTCGATAAGGATATCGAAGCCAAAGGTTGGCGGCATGTCAGATACGCCGATGACTTCGTCATTCTCACGAAATCGCCAGAGGAAGCCGCTCAAGCTATGGCTTACGCTAAGGAGGTCCTCGGGATCCTCAAACTTTCGCTCCATGAGACGAAAACTCGTCTCACGGATTTCCACGAGGGTTTCGAGTTCCTGGGGTTTCACTTTCGAAGCCTCCGCCTTGGCATCCGAGCGCGTTCCATTGAGAAATTCAAAGACCGTGTCCGCTTCGTGACTCGGAGACAACAGGGGAGGAACGTCGAGGCTGTCCTTCATGATCTCAATCCGGTCATTCGAGGATTTGCCAACTATTTTGGTGTCGCAGAGGTCTTCAGGACTTTCAGAACCCTGGATAAATGGATTCGCATGCGGACTCGCTGCTTCCGTATGAAGCGCAAAACCCGTTTCGCGAACCGCCGTCTGCCCACCAGAAAGTTGGAGAAATGGGGCTTGCTCTCCCTGCGTGAATGCAGGCCTAAGCTTCGTCTCACCTATATGCGTTCGTTATAGATCTCTGAGAGCAGGTCTTGACCCCTTGCGATGAGGACACCGCGCGGGGTCGCCGAGTGTGGTAACTCCACACGCTCATCAAATGACAACACCGTGAAGGTTGTCAGGCGACGATGGGGGGGCGGTGGCATAACCTCCGCCCTACCCGCTATAAATTCTTGCCAAAATTGCAAGAATTTGCGAGCAAGTATTACGA
>JACQSY010000003.1 GCA_016211085.1 Acidobacteriota bacterium
ACCGACGTCCATCCTTTTTGGCCACGATATTTTCTCCTTCGCTCGCTCAGGAGAAAATATCATCCCTGTTCTCATCAATTCATTAGCCAACAGGGTGGTTCGAATTTAGGGGGCAGGCTCCCAAGATGCTGTTCACAGTAAGCGATACCGGCCTCGGAATTTCAGAAGAAGATCTGGGGAGAATTTTTGAAAGGTTTTACCGCGTACACAAAGGACGCTCGAGAGACAGCGGCGGCAGCGGCATTGGGCTTGCAATCGTCAAGCATATTGTCCATTTGCATGGAGGCGAGATCTGGGCTCAAAGTGAAATAGGCAAGGGGACGAGTATTCATTTCACGCTTCCACGCGAAGAATAGTAAAGAGTTGTCCAGATGTCCGGTTCTGGGCATGAAAAGGGAAATATTTCTTATGCTGCACTTCGCACGACGAAGTCCTTTCTCGAGCCAGTCGGTATCCTCCGCCTGTTTAGGGTTTTATCTTTTGTAGTTAGAGGCCACTCAGATATGGACTCCCCGCGGGTGGATTCTTAAGACAAGCAGGCTTCCGGCTAGAAAAAGAATAGCACTATAGCCAAAGGCCACCGACACCCCTGCGGCGGTCCATAGAGCGCCGACAATCACGCTGGACATAAAGTCACCCGCTCCATTCACTGTGGCCAGCAAGCCGAATGCCATGCCGTGGTTTTCCTTGCTCACCAGTCCGGCACAGAACGAGTCCTCAAGCGTCTCCTCTATGGCCACATAAATTCCGCCCAGCACAAAAATGAAACTCAAAGCCCAGATTCTTCCAGGCAATATCACGATCAACAGCGCCATAAGTGCGGCCAGAGCGTAGCCCGAAGAAAGCACGTAACGCTTTTCAAAATGATCCGCGAGGTAACCGGCAATCAGTGCAAAAGTTGAATACAAGACGTTGTGCAGGATGTACAGCGCCACTGCCAGGCTGGCGGCGCGGGCAGGGCCGATTTCCGGCGCCAAACTCTGAGTCGCCAAAAGGATCAGGAGAGTGTGAGCAAAGTCCCCCGCCCCGAAGATTCCCACAGCAAACAGGAATTTTCGATAACGAGTCGGCATCGATCCCAAACGCGTAACAAACGAAATGTGCGGTACCGGCGTACGCCGTTTCTCAGCCACCACAAAGGCCATCACAGCAACAGCGAGTAGCCCCGGAATCAGCGTCCAGGCAAAGAGCGCCCGATAATCATGTTCCAGGCGTTGAAGCAAAATCCAGGCTGTCGCCGGACCAACGATGGCCCCCAGAGTATCCATCATCCGTTCAAAACCAAACGCGCGCCCATAGGATCGCGACGTCACCGCCGCTGCGAGCAGGGCCTTCCGTACCGGGGTGCGAACCCCACGCCCAAACCAGGCCACAGCGCGCGCGGCCAGGACATGCCATGCGCTGGTGGCCAATCCAAAGGACGCCGTGCCAAGACTTGTCAAAAGATACCCCGCAACAGCAATCGGTTTGCGCCGCTGGAGTTTGTCGGTACAGTACCCTGATCCCATTTTGGCCAGGCTGGAGAGCCCATCCGATACACCTTCGATTACCCCCAACCAAGCACTGGCTGCTCCCATGGAGGCGAGAAACGCAGGCATGATCGTGGTGGCAATCTCGTGGGACCAGTCGCTAAAGAGGGAAGCCAGGCCAATACCAATGACCGTGCGATTAAGCCAGTCGCTTGAGGTGCGCAATTTTTTCATTTAGGTTTTACTTTCGCGTGTGGCTCACTGGTTTACGCGTGGTCATCGTCTTCGACGTACTCTTAGGATAAGGCCTGTTGGCTGCGCTCGCATCTGCGTGGATATCTCGCCGCCCGCCCCAACCGGGCGGGCTCGATTCGTGAGGATGCTGCCCTTTCCAGGGCTCCGCTTCGCTTCGCCCTTCGCTATTCTCTAGCCGCCTGCCCCCAAAGCGGCAGGCTATAATTGAAAATATTCACCCCGCAGGACGAATCAAGGAACTTCAAAAAACTAGGGCTCGCCTCCAAGAAAAGGTGACCGTCACCCACTCAATGAGCGCTTGCTCCGCTGGCGCTCCGCGCGCGCCTCAGATCGTACCTGCTTGAAGGCAGCTTTGGAGCCCTGGCGCCAGTCCTCTCGGAGGCGCGACTGCAAGGAGCGCTCCTGGGCACAGCCTCAAAACGTGCAGGACGCACCCCCGGCTGATGAGAAGCAGTCAGGAAATCTCGATACTCTTATGGCAGCAGACGTTCCAGAGAAGAACCGGTGGTTCGCAGTCCCGCCCAGTGAACGTTAAGTACCCGGGGTTCGCCGCGTGCCCGAGGGGAGGCTAGAACTCTGCTCCTCCTTGTACGTTTTTAAAGACGTCACCGCCAGATGAGTATTGCTCTGGAGCACCAGAGTCCCCGAAAAGCTGGATGGGTTCAATCCGAAAAATTGGCCCCAAAATCTGGCGATTTGGCTGCGGGGAGCCAAATCGATTGTCGTCTGGCCTTTCACACCGGTTGCATCTTTGGCAATGGCTTTGATTTTGGCGGCTCCCTGGGTGGGGTTGACAATGGCAAACGCAGAATCAATACCGTCAGCCGTCTTGGTGATGCTGAGCACGTGATTGGTGCTTAAAGCGCCTGCCGAGATGCCGGCTTCCGAGCGGAGACTTCCCGTTATCAGGTGACGCTCGCCCTCGGAACTGATCGTCACTGCGCCGTTGTAAGTGGCGAAAACCAGGGAGAATTCCAGGGGCTGCGATCCGGTGCCATACCCCCAGCCAATCTGCACGGGGACACCGCTGGGATCGGTTTCCAGTACGATGCTGGATTGCGCTGGAACGGTGAAGGTGTGCTGATTGGACGTTTTCGAACCAATCTTGACATTCATGGCGCTCCCGTCCTGCTTGAAAAAGTCGAGTTGGCCATCAACCGCCTGGGCGTTGGGATTGTTGACCACGACCTGGGTGACAATGGTGAGCGAGCCCGACGTTCCAAAGGGAATGTGGGGAAGCAGCTGGGCGTTGATCAGCAGAACCAAATACTTGAAGAACTGATTCGAGTCGGAACGTATATTGACGACAATGTCGTGCGCATAACTGGACACGGCAACGGCCGATCGAACCTGCTCCCCGTCGGAGGACGCCAGCCCGCTTGCGAAGTTCACTAGCGGGACGTCGAACAAGCGCGGCGTAGTGATCATGAGATCGAATAATCCGGGTGCAAAATTTGAACATTGGTAAGGAGGAGGAAGGGTGAAAATCATGCGGTTGCTGCCTGACATCATTAGATAAGGTTCATCCGAATTGCAACCTCCGCTTCCATTGAAATCAATGCACGCCTTCGAGCTGTCGGTCAGGTCGCGGACAAAGTTGAAATCGTACTCAATGGGTCCCTTCATGTCGGTGTTGATCTTGAAGCGGCCATTGGAGCCCGCGGCAAAGCCGTTGAACTTCCAGGTAGTGGGAAACGTGATGTCGACCCGCGACGGGTCATGCATCACCTGGTCCTTGTACCAGAAGATATTGTAAATATCTTTTGCCATCCAGTAATAGAAACCGAATTCTGTGTCCTCTACTGACTGGACCGCCGGGCCCAGGCCGGGGGGGCATCCCGCACTTGCCAAAGCCAGGGCAATGCCAACAACGATCAGCAACTTTGTTCGAAAAGTTTTCATATGTGCTCCTCTCCTCAGATCGCGTGTTGAATATTCAGGCAGGACTTGAACGAATGTAGGGCGATCGCGGCGGCAATGTCAACCTTAATTGCTCCGATCAGGAATCGGGCGCAGCTCGCCTCCCCAACCTTTCCGGGCCTTCAAGAACATGGGCAAGAGCATCCAAGCGATTTGGCAAGGCCTTCACGTCCCGAAGTCGTGGCGCACGTACTCAAGTGTCAACAAGGGCACTGATCCATCAGCGGTCACCAAGTGCCGCAGAAGGGGATCGCCAGGTCACGGCTCTCCTGAAAGCGGTCCAAAAGCAGAGGGAGGAACGCGGTGCTTGGTCGCTACTTCATAGGCCGAGGCAACCTTGATCACCTTCGGTTCCTCGCCAGGGCCCGCCCAGAACAAAATGCTGATGGGCAACGGGTGGCGAACCGTCAAACGGACTGAACCCGATACCACGTTGTACCGCTTCCTGTCTTCACTCAAGACATATTGGGGTTCGTAAACGATTTCGTTATACCCGGCAGGGACAACGATCTCAGGGACTCCCAGGAGATCCGTAATGGGAACGCCCTGAAAAGGCCGGCTGTTGATCTCAGGTTCGCGGCCGAACCCGATCTTGTTGGGCGGGATGGTGGCGTTGGGATGCACCAGCACGTCGAGATTATTTTCATACATCACCTTATTCACCACCAGTCTCGCCAAAAATCTCATCTTGATGCGATCAACTCCTGACGGAGCTCGCAGGTCTTGCAGGTTCACTGCATTTTCCGCCGCCGCCCGCCCAGCGTCAGAATACCATTTGGAGTTCGCCACAAAACTTGCCCAATCCTTGACCCTTTCGTCGCCTCTTTCCAGCAGATATTTGGAAAAAGTAAATTGAGCGTCACGGGGATTTGAGAGACCACTGGTGAGACGGCGCAAATTCAGTTTCTCCGATAGAGGTGCCTGGCCGAGCGCCAGCTTCACCAAGTAATCCTTTGTCTTCACATCATGGCCGGGCACGGCAAATTCCAGCTCGCCCTCTCGCGTGGTTTGATAGAAATACTCAGGAGCGTGAATGGGCACGATCTGTGCAAGAGCATCCCTGAAGCTATATTTCATGTTTGGAATGTCAGGGTCGTCCGGATAGAGGGGGTCAACGGATTCGACGATCTCAGCGCCAAGCTTGTCGCGCAGAATGCTTTTGATCTCCTTATCAATTAGATCGCTGATCGCTGCATCGTTCGGGGTGAGCTTAACGAAGAATTCTCGCACCACACCGATGCGCATTCCCTGAAGGGGTTTACGTTCCGACCCTTCACCTGAAACCTCCCCCACCAGGAAACTGGCATACGGCTCTTTCGGGATGAAGGCTTTCGGAATCGCGCTATACATGTCCCTTGGGTTGTAACCCTTGATCGCATCGAGAACATAAGCTGCGTCTTGGAGTGTGCGACAAGTGATCCCCGGGCGGTGATTGATGTACTGGCTGCTCATCCCGCCGTCCGCAAGCACCCCTTTAGTCGTCACCAAATTCACCACATTGCCGGCATAGGCCGGCCAACGACACGAGCCCGACGTCGTTTCACAAATGGAACAAGTGACCAAATTGGCGGACACCGATGCTCCGGAGCCGCCGCTGGTTCCTCCAGGCTCTCGCTCAGTATCGTAAGGATCGCAGGACTGCCCCCCCCAAGTACTATGTGTGAGACCACCTCCCGGACCTCCTCCGAAGAAAACCTTGGTTGCCGCCACGGATCCGGCCACGCCGCCGCCAGCCTGGCTGGCGTTGGCAATGGCGTAAACGATCGCGCCCTTTTCCCGTACGGCTGCGACAATGCTTGCATCAAAGGGGGGCACATCCATGGCAAAGTTGACGTCGTTTCCACCAGTCCCCCGCATATCCTTCGCGTAATACCAGTTCTTGAAGGAGAACGGAATACAGTAGAGAGGAAGGCTTGCCAGGTCAGGCGTACTGCCAAATTGTTGATCCAGTTCCGCCGCTCGCTCCAAAGCATCCGGCAACTTCCGGAATGCCTCACAAGCCGAAGGGCATGATGAAGGCAGCGATCCGGACGACGGATGTAGGTCGCACGCTGCTTTGCAGGTTACCGATCGCTCACCCCTAATGTTGAGGGTCTCAAGCGCGTTAAGCTGACCCGCGTCAGGCATGCCTACGACACTGCCGTACTGTTGCTGCACAGTCGGATCTGAAATGGTTGGTTCCATCCTCCCATATTCAATAGGCGGACCAAAATACTGATCCAGATTCGGAAGCATGCTCGACGCTGGGAAGGTGCTGGTCGGAAAAGTGAGGGGAGAGCCGGCGCGAACGGGGCCCGTAGCCGCCGGGATGGGTCCCCCGTCAGCAGTAACAAGCTGCGTACAGACTCCGTTATAGGCCTTAGCCCGATCAAGGTACAGCTGTACTAATCCCTTACAGGTGATCTGTCGACTTTGGATAGCCCTGTGTATACCGGCAATGGTGGTTTCTTGTAGATGAAACCTCTCTTCCGCAGATGTCTGTGCCGACGTCGAGGACCCGGCTAGAAGGAATGCACCGCATAAACAAAGAGCAGACCGTTGCCTCACCATGATCTCCCTCTTTTCATTTCGAGTGATCGTCCCAAGGATCCTGGGATGCGACAATTAAAAAGAATTTTCGGTCCAAACTGACCTTTTCCCCCATCGCAGTCCAAGTTGCCACCGGCAACCCTCGTTGCACTTGAAAATGTTGATTATTCGGTAGCCGGAATAGCAGTGTAGAGTTCCTTTTGCTCATCGTGACAAGTCGCGATGACGCTCATAATTTTGACGTAGATTTCCATTGTTGTCTCTTTGCGTCAACCCCAAAAGAGCGAAGAGGCTCGAGACTGAATGGGTTGTTTTTGTCTCCTCAGTATAGGAATCTCCAGTCTGTGGCCAGTCACGCGTCTAACGGCAGCCCACTCTCCGAAACGACGATCTTCACTTCATCCCTCACGCTCCTGAACGTTCCTTGATTTTTTCTAAAAAAAAGCTAAAATTGTTTCAATTTTAGATAACTTCCCAGGTGCTGACCAGCTTTCCCAATACCAATGCGGGGAGAGCGCCCAAGATTCATGGTTGGGAATGGAATCCCCAGTGAGGACGATGTCCCCACGCCGAAGAAAAAAGGGAGAAAGATATGAGAAAAGGAAGGTCGACTCAGGTTCTGATTCTTGTGCTTGCCTGGCTGCTAGTGCCCATCGGCGGCGCTATGGCACAGACAACAACGGCTACCATTTCCGGCGTGGTTACGGATGAAACAGCAGCGGTGCTTCCGGGCGTCACGGTAAATGTCAAAAATGTGGCCACAGGGATCGTGCGCAGCACAGTGACTCAGGATGACGGTCGTTACTTAGTGCCGGAACTCGCGCCCGGCCAATATGAGGTGGAGGGTTCACTGATCGGCTTTCAGACGGTCGTTCGCCAAGGGATCAACCTGACTGTGGGACGCCACGCGATCGTGGATCTGAGGCTCAAGATCGGGGAGATCACTGATCGTGTAACGGTAACGGGAGAAGCGCCTTTAGTGGAGACCACCACATCAAGTATGGGGGGATTGGTCGGTGACACGCAGATTCGTGACTTGCCTTTGAACTCGCGAAACTTCGTGGATTTGGCATTGTTGGAAACCGGGGTGATGCATAACCGCGTGGCCAATGTCCGCAGCGCCGCGACGGGGGCCGGCATGCGGATAAACATCCATGGAGCTCGCACGGAAATGAATAATTACGTGATGGATGGCACCAGCATCAATAGTGTCAACCAGCAAGCGATTGGAGGCGTTTCGGGTCTGGCGTTAGGAGTGGAAACCATCCGCGAGTTTCAAGTACTCACGTCCAACTTTAGCGCCGAGTTCGGGCGCAATGCGGGCGGGGTCATCAATGTGGTGACCAAATCGGGGACCAATGCCTTTCACGGCTCGGTCTTTGAATTTTTGCGCAATGACAATTTGGATGCCCGGAACTTTTTTGATCGGGGGGATAATCCGCCCGAGTTCAAGCGCAACCAATTTGGTTTTAGTGCCGGCGGGCCTATCCGTAGGGACAAGACCTTCATTTTTGGAGGCTACGAAGGGCTACGCCAGGGATTAGGTTTGACCTTAATCGGCAACGTGCCGACGGCACCTGCACGAGAAGGAATTTTACCAACTGAGAAATTAACGGTTGCGCCGGGGGTAAAGCCGTATCTGGATCTGTGGCCTTTACCCAACGGCCGGAATTTCGGGGATGGAAGGGCCGAGTTTCTACGTGAGGATACCGAGGTGACACGGCAGGATTTTTACCAGGTTCGCCTCGACCATATCTTCTCGCCCTCGGACAGTTTTTTTGTACGTTATACGATCGACGACAGCGCGGTAAAGATTCCCAAAGCTATTCCAAACTGGCTAAACACTGATGTCACAAGAAATCAATACGTAACGATCGAGGAGAAGAAAATCATTTCGCCCACCTTGCTCAATGTGTTTCGTTTCGGTTTCAACCGCAGTCCTGTGCACATAGAGGAAACGCCGCTGGATAAGCGGATGCTTGATCCCGCTCTACGGCTCCTTCCCAACCTCTTACTTCCAGGGCTGGGACAACTGGGGGTGGGTGGACTGACGGACCCCGGGTCGGCAGGAAATCGGCCAAGACTTCGCACCGACAATGTCTTCCAAGGAATCAATATATTGTCGTATAGCAGACCGAGTCATTCAGTCAAAATCGGTGGTGAAGTCCAGCGCATTCAAACCAATGAGTTTGAAAACGACCAGGGTAAAGGCCGGTATTCCTTTTCAAATCTCAGGGCTTTTCTCCTGGCTCAACCGACAAGGTTTGACGGCATCACCAATGAATCGGACTTGGCTCGAGGATGGCGACAGACCCTGGTTGCCCTCTTTATTCAAGACGACATGCGGATCCATCCTACTCTGACCTTGAACCTTGGACTACGTTGGGAATTCACTACGGACCCGAATGAGGTCAATGGCAAGTCGTCATTTCTTTTAGATCCTGTTGTCGATACCATCCCCATTGTGGGCAATCCCTCGATCATACTTCCCAAGCGCAATATTGCACCCCGAATTGGTTTTGCATGGGATCCCTTTGGGGATGGTAAAAGTTCGGTTCGGGGAGGATTTGGCTTGTTTCACCAGATGCTGTTCCGCCAGTATTATTTCCCGAACGGAAACACTCTTCCTCCCTTTGTTCGGAGGGTGACGGTTGAAAGACCCCTTGTTGCTTTTCCAAATCCTTTTTCCCGTGGCGCATCCATCAGTCAAGCCCCCTTGGAGATCGCGCCCGTGGAGCATAAGTCCAGCGACCTGCCGTACATGATGCATTACAATTTAATTGTCCAGAGAGAGCTGATGCCTGCGATGGTGTTGACACTCGCCTATGCGGGATCGCGTGGATTGCACTTGGGACGTTTCAAGGATCCCAACATTGCGATTCCCGAGGTCCGTCCGGACGGGCGCAAATTCTATCGTGCGGGTCTGCAGCGTCGTAATCCAGCGTGGGGCGCCATGCGTTTGAGGACGCTGGAGGGCAAATCCTGGTACAACGCCTTGGAGGCGAAGCTCACTCGCCAGCTAGGGGGAGGGTTGCAATTTCAAGCTTCTTACACCTGGTCGCATACCATCGATGACAGTTCAAATTATTTTTCCGGCGACTCTGGCAGTAAGCCCGCTCATCCTCAGGACCCGTACGACCTGAAGGCAGAGCGTGCCCATTCTAATTTTGATCTGCGCCACCAGCTCGTGTTCAACTCCACGTGGGAGATGCCGTGGGGGAAAGCTTTGAGCGGGGTGGCGGGAAAGCTTTTTGGAGGATGGCAAATCAACAATATTGTCAGCCTTGCTAGCGGCCATCCACTAACCGCGGTGGTCAGCCCATCTCTGGATATCGACGGCGATAGAGGGCTATTCTCCACCCGGCCGAATCTGGTGGCGGGCAAGAGTAACAATCCGGTTCTGGGGGGACCTGACAGGTATTTTGACGTGAGCTCGTTCCAATTGCAAGAACCGGGTTTTTACGGCAACCTCGGTCCCAATACCATTACCGGACCTGGGTTGGCAACTTGGGACTTTGCTGTACTTAAAAATATTCCCATCAGTGGCGAAGAAAAGAAACTGCAGTTCCGCGCCGAGTTCTTCAATCTGCTGAACCGGTCCAATTTTGCGCAGCCCAATAATAGCGTGTTCCTTGCAGCAACCGGGGTTCCCAGTGGCGATGCCGGCCGCATCACAGATACGACCACGACTTCGCGACAAATCCAGTTTGGGCTCAAGCTGCTGTTTTAAAGTTACAGAACTGCAAAGATTTGAAGTGCCCAATAATTTCAGCATGGCGTCGCAAGTGCCGCCCTGTTCGGAGCCGCGCGCGTCAGCAAGCGGCCCCGCAGCCAAAAGCTCCAGGGCCACTCCCTCACGGTCGTGGCTCTGTTCTGCCGCACATGCTCGGGTACAACTTTCGCTGAGAGCAAAAAAAACATCCCAGATGGAGAATTGAAAGGAAACAAGGTAATGAAAGGCAAAATCCTTCAAATATTCTTTCTGAGCCTATGGCTGTTATGCGGGCAGGCACTATTGGCGATGACCGAATTCGAAGCGGACATGGTTATCATCAATGGGAAAATTGTCACGGCCGACAGTCCGGATCCAGGCAATTTTTCCATCGCCCAGGCAGCAGCTATCTTTGACGGGAAGTTCATAGCGGTGGGAACCAACCAACAGGCGCTGGCCTACGCGGGACCGGGCACTCGCAAGATAGACCTGCAGGGGAAGACCGTCATTCCCGGTATCGTGGAAACTCACGATCATCTCTACAGCTACGCCAACCACTTTATTCCGTCCAAACAAGGGCGTGTGACCGTGTCGGAACCCGCTATTGAGTGGAAGACGAGCGTCGAAGGATTGGAGGCCTTACGAACCATCGCTGCCGGGAAGAAAGCTGGAGGTTGGATATTCACAACGCCTCGCACCACGACAAGTTCTCTGGTCGAGCTTCAAGAAGGACGTGTGACGAAAGCCCACTTGGACCAAGTTGCTCCCAACCATCCGGTTGTTTTGCATTGGTCCAATCAGAGCGAAGGCCTGGTGAACACGAAAGCATTGGATGCCTTATTGACCAGGTATCCCGGCGTTGCAGGGGTATACAAGGACAAGCAGGGGATACCCACAGGGCGGTTGGCAGGGCTGGCCATCTGGATACTTACTTATGAATTTTCGCCGCAGATACCTCCGCAGGAACTGGCGCCTTACTACCAGCAGGAAATGGAAGAGGTTGCAGCTCAGGGTATCACGACTTTTTCTTCGCGGCTTGCGCCAAACCATTTGGCGGTTTACTCCTGGCTGCACGCACGTGGCGAACTGCCTCTGCGCTTGGGGTTCTCGCTGGAGGCTGCCAACCGCTCGGGGGTACCCGATGCGATTGCCAGCCGTCTGGTCGGCCTGCAAGGGGGAGGCGGCCAGCACATCTGGGGTATCGGTGACGACAAATTATGGGTGATCGGAATCGCTCTTTCAAATATAGACCACAATACCAATATTGCTGGATCCTGCGTTGACAAACCTTATCCTCGCGAAGCTAAAGATTTCCCATTATGGCGATTTCAATTTTACGGACCGCACGGACTGTGCACATTGAGCAGCCAGGAATACAATGACTCGGAACTGCTCCGCGCAGCTGCCAAGTACGGCTTCCGAATCTCTGGAATGCATTCGGGAGGAGATCGAGGTATCAACCAGTACCTCGATCTCGTGGAAAAGCTGAGTCATGAATTCCCCGACCTCCCCGAGCGTCGCTGGGTGATTGATCATTGCCGTTATGTGTCCGAGGAACAGGCGAGAAGGGCTGCAAAGCTTGGAATTATTTTTAGCTGCGGGCCCAAATATATTTTCAGTGGCGAGAGCGGTGACGTGGGCGCTTACAGCCTTCTCTACAGTCAAAACGTCGCAGAAGACGTTGTGGTCCCTCTTCGCAGGCTGCTCGACAGTGGCGTAAAAACCACCCTCCAACTCGACCAGCATGGTTTTCATCCTTTTCCTGGCGCTGCAGGTAGCTGTGACTCGCAAGGACCAGTTGGGGAGGGTTTGGGGACCTCAGCAGCGTATCACCCGTGGCGAGGCCCTGTATATGTTCACCCGCTGGTCCGCTGAATATCTCTTGCGGGAAAATCGCATCGGCACTATTGAGAACCGGAAACTCGCCGATTTTGTGGTTCTGAATCGGGATTATCTAACCGTACCTGAGGATGAAATCGGCGCCATTGATCCCGTACTTACGGTGGTGGGCGGTCAAATTGTCTATTCCCAGCCGGAATTCGCTAAAACTGCTGGATTGCCCCTGGTTGGTTTTCAGGAAAAGCCGAGCTGGTGGCAGAGAGGCACGCCCGAGGAAGCGACCAAGGCCCGTACCAGACCTGCAAGAGACAGCGGTGAATAAATAGCAGGACTCCAATTTTTTGATCACGATATCCTGCCCACGGCGCCTCCAGGTGAATAGAGGGTTACGGCCGCAGGCTGTCTGCCGGCGGTACCTGGTCGGGGCTGTAGGGTCTGAATTTTGAATCCTGATTCCCGACGGCGCGGATGACTGCATCGATGATCATGGAGGGCGTCAGCCGGTTCATGTAGTCGCGCTTGGCGGCATTGAGCGCATAGCCCGCCGGATCCCTTCGGGTCTCGACAACGCCAGCCTGGAGGAAAACGTTGAACTTTCCAGTTGGATCATAGGGCCGGAACCGTCGAGCGTCAGTCGGTCCAAAGAGCGATACCGTCGGAGTCCCGCTGACATGCGAGCCGTAATTCCCGCTTGAATCGGAATTGATACAGCCGGCAATCTGCATGGGTCCGGTGTCTACGCCGATCACCACCTCAAACAATCCTGAATATCGGAGAAGGTAAGCATAAGCGACCAGCGGGGTCCTGGCTCGCAGGTCGATCAGCCGGCGGGTGTCCAGCGGGTATGTCGGGTCGACTCCGAAGACCACCGGATGATAGCCGAAATCGCCGGTCAGGACCGCCAGCGTATGTTCCAGCAAAGGCAGCGGCCAGTTCTTCCAGCGGCTCGTCGACCGGGGGATGATCCCGGCAAGTTTCTTTCCTTCCAGGCCTGCCTCTTGAATCAGTTTTCTGGCGGCTTCAAGATCGGGTTCAGGGACGGGGAAATCAAAACAGATGGGGGCCGGGCAGAGGTCGAGGTGCCTGAGCAGCTCCAGACAACGGTCGACTTTGTGAAGAGACGACGGCGCCTGGAGCCGCTCCACCGGCAGCAGCTTCAAACTCGTCCAGACATCTTCGCGGCAGGGGTGAAGGTGCCGGGTCCCCGACAAACAACCCAGAGTCGTGGGACCGGGAGTCCCGGAAAACTCCACGAACAGATCGGGGTGGTAGCGGCGAACTTCCGTTGCAAAATGACGCAGATGCGCGAACGTGTTAACGGAGTGTCGGAGCACCGTCAACCGGTCCACAACGGTGCCGACCAACGTTCTGGCCAGCGCGTCCTGGGCACCCGAGACACCCAGATTGATCTCACATTCCGGAAGATTGCGCTTCAGCGAGTGCAGCGTCGGCAATATGAGGACGAGATCGCCAAGTCCGTACGGATGGGAAACGAAAATCTTGCGATATTCGCGCGGGCTTTTTTTTTGCGACATCAGGAGGAGAGCTCTCTTGGAGACGCCCCCGGCATCGTTTTCTAACGTGTGACAAGAACGCATTTGCATCGCGAAACTCAGTCCTTCTTGGACGCGTGTGCCATGCAAATGTCGATCAGATTGACGAAGAGAGTAGTACAGGGAAGGGTGAGCTCACAACGAAAACCTTCATGCGCAGGTGGGAAACCGACCGCCTCGATCATTCAAGATAAAATCGCTGCATTCTAATCTGGCGTCCGGCATGTACCGCATCATTACAGCATGAAAGAAGTGATTTTTTGGTCGAAGGGTCACCTGAGGGGGGCCTGACGGCTTGCGCTCTGGGGCTGTCAATCTTCACCGAAGCTGACAGTCTTTCGGAACTGCACGAAAAGGTTCGTGACGCGTCCGATGAGATCATACGGCTTCACTTTGTTCGCGAAGAAAGCATTGCGGTATGAGGTTGCCGCGTGATATCGACGGCGAGAATCTTGCTCAGACACTGTGAACTCTCGGATGCGAAATCAGGCGTCAGACCAGCAGCCAAATTCGCCTGGACAACTATTTCCAGCCCTGGCCCACCAGAAGGCCGTTTTGAGCCACAACCCTTCCACGCTTGATGACGTAGAGCTTGTGAGCAAGGAAGGCTTCCAGGTGGTGGATGCCTTAATTGTTCGATCCAAATGACAAGCCTAAAGTGGACCACCCGTGATGGCGCAATTGCGACTTTACTTTGCAAACCGAGGTTGAATGCCAACCGGTTTTATCCCCAGCTCCGCTGCAAGACCAGGATCAAGGTAAATAGTTTTTCCCCCGACAACAGTCATCAGCGGTCGTACGTCTCTGATACTGTCTTCAGGCACAGTGAAATAATCTCTATTGAGCACCAAAAAATCTGCCCACTTTCCTGGTTCAAGCGACCCCAGCACTTCGGGACGCAAAACATACTCTGCGGCCCAGGACGTCGCCGTTTTTAGGGCCAGAGTCCTATCGATACGCTGGCTTTGGGCCCATACCCTTCCGTCATCCCCTTTGCGAGTAACCGCCAATTCAAGAAAATAAAAAGCGCCTTTTTCCGCGACATTGTGGTCGTCAATTTCCCATACGGTCTTAACGCCTGAATCAATGAGGGATTTCATAGGACTGACCCACTCCAAATATTTTTCCCCATAGTCTCGTAAGGCTCGAGGAGAGATGCTTGGAATGTACTTAGGACCGCAGGACATAATGATCCCGAGTCTCTTAAGTCTCTCGTATTGGTCCGGCCTGGGGCTCAGACCGCAATGGTCAACGTTGTGTCGTTTTGCTTGAATCTCATCCTGGGTGAAACCGGCTTCTTTGCTGCCATCCTCGATAGCATCGAGAAAACTATCCAGGGCAAGATCCCCCTGAATATGAGTGCCGGAAATCCTTAAGCCGGCGCGGATCATCTCGGATAGAACCTGCGGCTTAATCATCCCCGTCTCTCCCGCATGAGCTTCACGTGCCTTAATCTCAGGCTTGGCTTGTATTGACGTGGCAAGACGCGGGTAGCCGAAATCAAAATAACCTGTGGTCACACCGATGTTCCACCAATGATCAGAGCCGGTTCCGGCCAGGTTTCCAAGGCGCGTGTAAAAACCCGCGGCATTGGACATATTGAAAAGGGTGCCGGAGCGGTGCGCCCACGCGAAACGAATAGGCATCAATCCCCTGCGGTCAAGTTCAGCGTAGGCATCAACCTGGGAGGCAACCTGAATATGCGATGAAAAGGTGGTTACTCCAAAGGCGGCCCATTCTTCGAGCTCGTTACGAATATTTTCAGCCAATCGATGTGGGAAATTCCCAAACAGCATGGTGGATACGGACCGCGTGAATTCCACCACCGGTTGAACAATTCCCGACTCTTTATCTACCATGTCGATGGGGCCAATGGGGGTTTTGAAATATTTTTCGATGGCCTCAATGGCTTTTCCATTGACCAGGCCTTGATTCGCGCCGCCGCTGATGATGACCGGATTCTGCGGCGCCAACAAATCCAGGTTCCGCCGCAGGTACTTTTGCTGGCGGACTATCAACTCATAGGCGTCGTCTGACGGAATGCCGATTCGGATCCATTCACCGGGCCGGGCTTTTTGGACAGCGTCTTTGAGTTTTGCCTCAATGTTTTTTACCAGCTCTTCGGATGTGCCGCCCGCCGCGCTCAAGCGAATGCCCGTAGGCGTACTCCAGTGCTCCGAATATTCGTGAAGATGGGAGTGCGTATCAATCAATCCCGGAATGACCGTCCTACCCTTCAGGTCAACTCTTTGAGTCTCTGGGCCCGCCAGTCGAAGAATGTCCTGACTCTCACCCAGCTTGAGAATTTTGCCGTCTCGGATCGCCATTGCTTGCACCGTGGTTCCCGGGACAGGATTTACAGATTTATCGTCCATGGTCACGATCTTGCCGTCATAAAGGACCATATCGGCATAAGCCAAAACCTCTGCGGGAGGATTCTGTTGGGGTACCGGCTGCCCGTGGGCGGTGCTTGCCCAGAACAAAATGAAGATGGGTGCTATACGGAAAAAACAATATCTGAACTCTCGGCCGTAAGATTTTTCCATACGGTTTTGCCTCCTGTGCCTTCCCGAGCCGGCTTCCTCGCAATCTTCAGTTAGATGAAGCGGGTGTCATCCTCAGGTATTGCGCGATCAAGCCAGATCTCGCGAATCAATCGTTCGTTAAACTCCACTCTCTTCTCTCTTCGGTGAGATGGATATGGGTCGATCCTAAGATCTCCATCACACAACACAAATGGAGAGCAAGCTTCGGGAAACACTCAGCAATACTCAAAATTGTACCGACGCGTTTTTCTTACATCCCCATACGGGACAACTCCCGTGACTTCGGCAACCTTGAGCGTGAAAAGGTCCCACGTGATGAATTTGGCCGGAGTATAGGCAGTTCGGATTGGGGTGTCAACAAGGCGTATCGAGCCATCTAAAATGTAACCCGAGTGGAGCGATCAGGAGGGTTACGGGATGACCGGGAAATCAAGATGGGAATACTTAAGAACCATTGATGGGCGCTACCAAGAAGCTGCGGGGAAACTGAAGGGGAGAATCCTAGACG
>JACQSY010000072.1 GCA_016211085.1 Acidobacteriota bacterium
CGGCACTCCGGCAATAAATTCTCAATCGCTGCCCACTGTCGCTCGGTGAGTCTCATACCATTACTCAAGCGCAATGCGGCGATTCAACGTAAGTACCTCATTTGAGGCTGGATCAAATTTTGAAACCAGTTCTACTATGTGCCTTTCGAATGCGATCAGCCAAAGCGTGATATCGTGGATCAGAGCGCAAGGCATCCAGCATGGGATCCACTCCGAGAAGCGCGCCAAAGAAGGGGCAATGCTCCTCAAAGGCCTTCTCTAGATACTTAAAGTTCTGGTCGCTCTGCTCCAGGCCCGCATAAACCAAAGCAAAAGCGAACGCGGAAACGTAGCGTTCAGCAGCCCGACGTGCCAGCTCGTCCAGAACCATCCGGGCTTGGGCTTTCCTGCCCGCTCTTGCATAGGCTGCTCCAAGCCATGCTAATATCAGAGGATTGCGACTGTAATGCATTCTTGCTTTTTCTAAAATATGGATGGCCTCAGTGTGCATGGATTTCAGACTGTAGGTAGCACCAAGCCACTTCATTGCGATGCCAAAATTGGGTTTGACGTTGAGGATATCTTGCAACGTAGCAATGGCTTCATCATACCGGCGCGCCAAATAATACGTCGCTCCGAGGCAGACATTTGAAAGTAGCGACACCGGGTCAAGTTCGCAAGCTCGCCGAGCTTCGTCAATCGCCGCCTCGTGCCTCCTTTGACTAGAAAGTAAATAACCGAGCATCCGGTAAGCCAGAGCATCGCTGGGATTTAGCTCTAAAGCGCGACGAAACAATTTTTCGCTTCCCGCCCAGTCCCACTCATACAAGTATTTGACGATAGCCAACGAGACATGAGGCGCCGAAAGATTGGCATTAATTCTCAAAGCTGCACGAGCCGCCTTCGCCGCTGGAAGAAAACATTCCTTTGGCGGTCCGGCAAACCCGAGCAATCCAATAATGGAATACGAGTAGGAGATGCCACAGTAGGCAAGCCCGTAAGCAGGATCGAGCTGAGTTGCCCGCTCGAAACACTCGATGCTCTTCCTGAGGGTTTCTGCGGTCGCCTTTGACTGGTAGTAACAACCTTTCAGATAGGCCAGATGAGCTTCCGGGCTCAGCGTGTTTTGCTTCACAGAAGCCGCTGCCTGCTCTGGCAGCAGCTCCAAACCAAGCTTTTGCGCTACACGCTCGGCGATGTCGTTTTGGATCGTCTTGGGATCCGCGCGCGGGTAATCGAAGCTCTCCGCCCAAATACAGGTCTGGTCTCTGACTTGGACCAGTTGGACCGTGATATGTAGGTGCTCCTGGGACATCCGCATGCTGCCTTCCAAGATGTAATTCACCTTCAACTCTTGCCCGATTTGGGCCACGCTCTTCGCGCTGCCCCGGTACTTCAAGACGGAACTCCTCGCAATCACACCCAACCGATGAGGGTAAAGATGTCCTAGCTGGGTGATGATTTCTCCCGCCAGTCCGTCGGAGAAATAGAACTGTTCTGGCGCTACATCAGAGGTTTCAAAAGGCAACACGGCAAGCCGAGGTCTGCCACTTTGCCGCTCTGGTTGCCAGTCTTGCTCTACCTCCACAGGTGCAATCAAGCGATAGCCACGGCCGGACAACGTTTGAATGTAGCGGGGATTCCCCGCTGAATCTGAGAGGGTATGGCGCAGTTTCGAAACGCAAACGTTAAGGTTATGCTCCAAATCACCCTGCAAAGCCGTCGACCACAAGCGGGAGTACAGATCCTCCCGGCTTATGATCTCGCCGGGATTTTCTAACAGTACCGCCAGAATCTCGAATAGCTTTTCAGGAAGGGCAATCCTTTGACCCTGTTTACGCAGCTCTCTTTGGCGTAGGTTGGCTTCAAATTCCCCAAAACGGATAACCGCTTCTTTCTGAAGAGAGGTGCCCATAAGAACCACCTTGGGAAAGAAAGCTCACGCAAGCCCGCCCTCTTTGGCTCCCTTTCTAGCAGATCGCCCTCAAAAGGTCAAGAGACTTTCGATGACATGTCGTTAGCACATGATATGTCCGGTGTAATGAGCAAATGAAGTGTCCGCTTTCGAGCGGTGGGAGGGTAGGGCTTTTTGCCAGGAGGGGGCATGAAGTTCTACTCGGAAGCCGCGGTGGAGCGGGCTATGAAGATAC
>JACQSY010000073.1 GCA_016211085.1 Acidobacteriota bacterium
CACAACCAAAATCCTAAGCCCTTTGTGTGGACCAAAACTGCCGATCAAATTCTCGCTTCGATTGCCCGTTTCGCTTCCGCGACACTGCCGGCACACAGACCAGGCCATTATGCAAGAATTCAATGACTCAGGAGACTAGGTGAATCGCTGGCGCGCCTGCCGTTTCTTCCACTGACACCTTTGAGCGGGCAATCGTTGCGGCCAGCATCTGCTCAGACGTTCTTGCAACAATGCGGCGTGCCTGCGGTTTTGGCAAAGTTCCTCGTCGTCCAGAGGGAACGCAGTCCCGAAGGTATCGTAGAAGATTGCACGAGGGGCGATTTTGGCGAACCCCGAAGCCTCACGCCGAATGCGGGCGCACCGATCTCGCAGTTGGATCATTCTGCCGAGTCCGTCCGGCTCGAAGCGGTCACGATCAGGAATTTTCGGGCCTACCGAAAGCCAGCAACGTTCTCTCTTGGATCAGACGTAACGGTGCTGTATGGGCCGAACGGTTTTGGCAAAACGTCTTTCTTCGATGCCGTAGATTTCGCAGTCACGGGTGAAATCGGCCGGGTCAAATATTCCAGCGAAGCGCATTTCAAGAAGACTGCCCAGCATCTTGACAGTAAATCCGAAGAAAGCTCGGTAGCGCTCTCCTTTTGGTGCAATGGTGCGCTGCGCAAGGTTACACGTAGCGTGAGCAACCGTAAACAAGCATTGCTTGATGGTCGGTCCGCCGACCGCAAGACTGTTCTAGGCGAACTGACGGGAGGGGACATCCCGGCTACTGATCGTGTTGAGAATTTCGTTAATCTCTTCCGGGCCACGCATCTCTTCAATCAAGAACAGCAGGAGCTCACGAAGGACTTTCAGGCTGATTGCCGACTGTCCTCGGAGATCGTGTCCCGCATGCTCGCATTTGAAGATTACGCCAATGCTGTGAACAAAGCAGCCAAGGTCCGTGGAGTGCTGCAAACCAACATCGAGAATGCTAGCGCTGAGATTAAAGAACTTTCGGGACACATCGTCGAGGAAAGAAAAGAATTGGATCGCCTTGGCCAAACGGCCAAGGCGCACATCAATGTTGAGGCCCTCGACACCGAAATCGAAACACTGCGCCAGAAGCTCGGCGTCGTGGGAGTCGTGGTCACACCCCAAAAGCCCGACACGTTAATTGTACGTGGCTGGCGGGCTTCCCTGGAATCTCGTATCGCCGAGGGCCAAAGCCGGAGCGACCGACTCTCAAGGCTGGCCAAGGAGGCGGCGGGAATGCCGCAGGCACGGGCAGACCTTGCCGGCTTGCAGCAGCAAATTGCGGAAAAGGAAAAGACGTTAGCAAGCACCGAACAAAAACTCACCGCTGCAGAGCTGGAGCTTCAGCATGCGCAGCGTCGCCTGGATGAAGTTAACCGTAGGTCTGCTGAAAGCCAAACGAAGGCAGATGTCCTCAAGTGGGTTCGCGCCACGAAACCCATGTACGCACGCCTCACCGAACAAGAACGCACGATCAGCAATGAATTAAAGAGCGCAACTGAGGCTCTCGCTCAGCACCGCATAAATGAAGAAAAGGCCACCAGGAAGCTTCGCATTCAGGATGATCTCGTCGCGCAAGCGACCGAAAAATTAAACTCGAAACGCTCGGAGCTCACTTCGGTGCAGAGCTTGAACGAGCTACTCGCTTCTTGGCAGGGTAATCGTGACCGGCTAGCCGCGATTGTCGAATTGGAGCGAACAACAGTCAAGTCATTGGAATTGCTGCGTGCTGTGGCGCGCGACCTTGCTCCGCAGGTGGCAGCGGCGACAGCCGAAGAGGTGCGCATATCCCGGCAGGTCGCGCAATTGGATAAGAATCAGTCCGAACTGAGAAAGTTGTTGTCTCAGTTGATGGGCCACGTTCGCGACGGGATATGTCCATTGTGTGGCGTGGATCACGGATCAAAGGACGAACTTACGCACCGCATCCAGAGCCATATCGATGCGGACGTGGCAAGCGGCGTGAGGGACGACCTCAACAGGGTCCGAGAACGTCTTAGACAGTTAGCGGAACATACCGCTGACAATAAGCAAAAGGAGCAAGCAACTGAGCGTGAGCTGACCAGCTTGAAAAATGAGCAGGCCAGAATGAATGCTGAAATCGTTGAGTTTGAGAATTCCGCTGTGCAGCTCGGCTTCATCCTGGAAGTGTCCGGCCCAAGTCCAGCGGAACAATTGCAGGCAAGGCTTACTCGGATTCAAGAGGAACTAGGAGAACTGAACCAGCAGATTAACGATAGTAACGGAGTGGCTGTGGAGGCGCGTGCTGAACTCGACACTACGAAATCCCTTGCGGCTACCAAGGCGACAGAGATTGCTGATCGGATGGCGGCACTGACACGCTTGAGGAAGGAAGCAAGTCAACTGGGTGGCGACCCACGCGCGAAGCAGGTCCAGCTGGATATTGGCGAAGAACAACTCGCGGACCTTGAACGTCTCAATCATGAGCAATTGGGCATGGTCAAGGCCGAAGCAATGAAAGCTGAAACTGAGGCGGCGCAAAAGAAATCGGTAGTGAACACCCTCCGACGCGAATCCACCTCAGTGAAAAGCCAGCTATCTACCTTGCGCACAAAGGTGATTGATCTCCAAGGGACGATAACACAGATTACTGCGCGATTCGAGGAATCCAAAGTCCCATCTGACGCCAGCGAAAAGATGTTGGTCAGCTTGATTGCCGAAGAAGCGCGGACACAGGCACAGCTCCTCGCGCTTCGAGATTCAGTATCGAATCTCGAACTGGCTATAGATGCTGCAACAACGTCCGCGGCATTGGTCCAGTTGCGACAAAATGTCAGAAATAAGGAAAAAGCGGTCGCGACTGCGACACGACAGCGTGAGGAGCAGCAACCATGGCTGAAATATTTTGAGGGACTTTCACGCTTGGTGTCGTCCCGGCAGAACGAAGCTATTGCCAGTTTCACTCGCGAATATGGTCCGCGCACATCAGTAATTCAACGCCGACTCCGCTCCGTATATGGTTTTGACGACATTGAGATCCGGAGCCAAGAATCCTCGATCAAAGTCCGAATTAAGCGCCATGGCGAAGAGTTGCGGCCGACTGACTATTTCAGCCAGTCCCAGCAGCAAACGCTCTTTTTGGGCCTGTTCTTGACGGCGTGCATTTCCCAGACGTGGTCCGCCTTTTCTCCGATCTTCCTGGACGACCCCGTAACACATTTCGACGATCTGAACACATACGCCTTCCTCGACTTAATCGTCGGCCTGCTAGAGCCGAATCTTGGGAAGAGGCAATTTGTTATTTCAACGTGTGATGAGAAGCTGCTACAGCTTGCGCGGCAGAAATTCCGCCACTTGGGTGAGCGCGCCAAATTTTACCGATTCTCCGCAATCGGCGCGGACGGGCCTATCGTGGACGAAGTTGTCTCGGCCTAGAACTGCTCTTCGCAAAGCCGTAAACGGTCGTCATTCTGAATTGCGATCATCTTTCCAGCCAAGCATTCCGACCGGAGCCGCCGTCCTTCTATTGCGGTAGTCCATGCAGCTCCGTATTGACGGAAAGAATTACGAAAATCGTTATCCTGGAACTCAATTTCTGCGCGAGCGGTACCGCTCGGAGTGAAGATAGGGAGAGGCTCCGCTTTGTCGTGCTCGACATACAATGGCCGAAGGGAGCGCCAACGCTGCGAGCGGCGAAGGCGAATGGGAGATATGACCTTGAAGCGGAGCGCACTCGCTACCTGAAACTGATCCACGAGTTTCCGTCACGTCCGCTCAACGGGAACTGGCCGATGCATAAATTCTGGGCAAGATGAGAGGCGAGAAGTACAGCTGACTACAGGCAAAACATTTCGATCACCACCTTACACAATTCGGTGTTTAGACCGAACTGCTAGTTATACCCCCAGCTCTCCACCTTCAACGATTTTCCGAACAGCGTCGCGAGAGTGCATCTGCCAAAGAAGCAGATGCTCGAAGCAGTTACTGCACAAAGAACCGTGACGACCAAAGCAAAATTCGTGGGTGGAGAGTTAACGGAGATGTCAAGGATTCTTGCTACTTCGAGCCGGACCAGAACCCGGGAAGATAAGCATGCCCGCCTCGCCGAACCAGGCGCGGGAAACAGTCCTTCCGGCTCAAGCAAACCATTGATCCCGGGAGAACTTAATTCCTCACTGAATATTGAGCGGAACACCGCTCGAAGTTAGACCCGTAGTGTTATTTCGCAGCAGCACGAAGTATCGGGTCAGGCCATCCTCGCCACCGGGACTTTTACCGTGACCCTGCACAAACTTCGATGCTGGGGCTTCGCGCTTCATCTGCAATTTCATCTGGGAATACTTCTTGAACACCTTCGCATCGCCTTGCCGTAAGAGTTGGGTCACCCATTCATCGGCCACGCCGCCCGCGCTCAGACGAGTTGCATAAGTCGAACGCAGGTCGTAGATCCGAAAACGAGGGACTTTAGCCCGGCGAAGGGTTGCTGCCCAAGTCGTCTTAAACGTGATTTGATGACCCGAAGGATTTTCATCCCTTGGGAAGAGATACGGCCCAGGTCCAGCAATCGACACGCCGGAAGAGATGAACTTTAAGAACGGGAGGCTAATGCCGGGTCAAGCTAGAAACGAAAGGGTACACGAGTGCGAAGGTACAATTCGAAAATGGCGGTTTTCATTCGGAGGGCCCTGTCTTGTAGTAGGGGCTGTTTGCGAGGTAATGGACCGATGTTTAGCTGAAGAAGTACTGAGAACGTAGTACGGCCTCAATCGGCCAGTTCCCCTTCTGACGAGGAGGTGGCCCAACCGCGGTCAGTTCAGGCACGCCGCGGTTGGCACACTTCAACTCCTCCCAGAACTTGCTCAGCACGTCGGTTCGGTAGATGTCAACGAAAGTTTTCCTCAGTGTCCGATTCAGAGTATCGACATCACAAGCATGCACTGCATAGCTGTCGTGGATCACGGCAAAATCCCGCAGTTTGTTACTACGCAGGGCGTTAACCGTCAGAATCATGTGGGCCGCGTCAAGAGCATGAACAAAATTGGGTGTTATCCCACTCCGCTGTTTGGTCCGGTCTAGGCCTATCTCCGGCTGCGATTTATCTTGATAGAGGTATTCGCCATATAGTCGCTTTGACCCTAAACGCTCCTCCGGGTACAGCCACTTTGCCTGCACTACCGGGAAACTGCTCGGACTCGTCCAGCAAACCGGTCGGCCGCGAGGAGAGAGTGCTTTGAGCTTCCGGTCTCCGTCTTTCAGCCATTTCGCAATCTCGGCTCGCGAGCACTCCGGAAGGTCATCCAACACTGATCTAACGGATTTACCGACAAGATCGATAAAATATCCAGCTAAACGCTCGGTCTCGTCTCGGCTGGCACTCTTGAAACGCTGGACCACGCGCCGTCGGCCTGCAGCGGCAGCTATCGCCGCGTCGCTGACAATGTTCCATGTAACTCTTTTTTCAAGACACTCCAGACACCTTGCGGCTAGAGCATCACGGCGGCCAGAGGCCTTCCTTCTCAGTGTCTGACTCATCTGTTCCACGACCAACTCATAGAAGGTACGCCCGGCCAGCGCCTCGGCCACCTTCTTCAGCCATTCCTCGATTTCGCTGTGTGCCTTGCATATGTCCCTGATGCAAATGTCCAATGGAGAAACCAGGTATTCTGCCAACTCAATGGCTTTCAATGGGTCTCCCCGAAGCACAGGGGTATCCATCTTCTTTTCCAAAAGAAAATCGGCAAGCTGGTCCCGCTTCGTCTTCCATTTGGCGCCGTACGGAGTCGTCATCGTCCCTGGCTTGACCAGGTCGCGGTCCATTCCTAGGCGGCGCCATTGCCTGGCAAGCTTTCCCTGCTCATGGGACTTGGCTTGATTTTCAATGTGTTTCCTTAGCCTTTCCATCACAATCGTGTAAATGTCCTTCGGCGAAATGTCGGGAAGCAAGTTTGTTGCCTCCGCGCCCGGACGATCACGAAGCATAGCGCTGAGATGCTGGAAACCATTGCAGGTTCCATCCATGGCAATTGGAAGGTGCGATTGGAAATTCCTGCCCTTCCGCAGAAAGTCAGCATATTCTTTGCAAGCTGCGAGAAAGCGCCACGGTTTCTTGGCTTCCTTCCACAGCGCCTTCTTAAGGTGTGGCTCGTAGGCACTCCTGACAATTTCTTGTCGATGAGCTTTAACCCATCGCCTTCTCTCCTTGAAGGGCTTCTTGTCGTATCCGTGTCCCCACAAGTTTGCCAGATGTACCTCAAGCCAAAAGACACCTCTCTTTCCGAGCGTCTTTCCTCTGGTGAACTCTAAGAGCCCTCGCCCTTCGTCGTCCGATTGCGGATGAAAGAGGCGTGGCACCGCATAAGCGCGCCCGCGAAAGTCGAGTTGGTACGGAAAGTAGAACGTGCTCCCCTTCTCCTTCAGGCCTCCGGCCAACTCAAGGCGGTCTCGCGTGAGTTTCCGTTGAACGAAGCTCTTGAGTTTGAGACCGCGGAACCATTTTTCAGCTTTAACTGCCGCGTGCCACTTCAGATACGCTACTGCATCTTTACAAGCTACCAAGAACCGTTTTGGGTCCTCGGCTTCCCTCCACAGGGCTCTTGGGCGCTTCGGTTCGTAGGCACTCCTGACAATTTCTTGTCGATGAGCTTTAACCCATCGCCTTCTCTCCTTGAACGGCTTCTTGTCGCACCCGTGTCCCCACGAACTCGTAAGGTGAAACACCGCACCCCCGCCGGCCCATTCCTTTCCCTCAGAGAACTCATTGCGCTTGCTTCTATTAGCCTCGCCTTCAAGGCGACGCCACCGCTTCTCGGCTTTGGTGATTTGCTCCTTGGTCGGCCATCCAGGGAAATCCTGTCGTTTGCTACGCATTCCCTTCATAACTTCGTAAACAAAATCGTTGATCCGCCACTGCGTTCCTTGAAGCGCGTTAATCGCTCTATACACTCGCCTCAGTTTCGCGTTCCGGAGTGCGTCTCGGATTGAACGGTTTTCCCAGTGCTTGACCAGATCCATTCTGAGATCGATGTAACCGCCATCGTCCAGATTCTTCCACGAAAGGGGCTGGTGAACCATGTGTTGGTAGTAAGGCAGTGCGACTGCCTCGATCAGTCGAAGAACCCGCTCTCTCAGCTTGACTCGTTTTTGATTCCTGGTGTTCCGACTGTTCGACTGTTCTAGCAAGCCACTGTCCTCAGCAACGTGTACCAGCATCTGGCCCAACTTAACCCAATGCTTATCCGAGAATTGACAACCGCGGTCATACCTTGTCTCCAGCCATAAAGCTCGCCGTTTTACCTCGCGAGCACTATGAGCGCGCTTCATCCATCTCCAACCCTTGGGCTTGCCGTGGTGAGGTTGCGAGGTTACGGGCCCATCGTCACGATGCAGCCAACAACAAAAGTCCTCGAGTCGGCAGCTGTTCCCGATTTCCTTGGCTAACGAGAGTTCGGGTTGTCCTTCGACTAATAACGAAACGGATTCATTTGTGTCAGGGATGTCTTGGAGGCTCCGGGGACGGGCGAGCTTTTCAAGGACGCAGGCCAACGTTATGAAGGCTAAGGTTTCTGCGCTTAAGCTGCGGCTGGCTTTGTACCAGTCAGGATGATTTCCGCCTCCTCCGGTCCGAACTTTCTGCCGGCGTTCCTCGATCTCGCCTTTCAGACGCTCAAAATCAGCTTTGACCGACTCAAATCCGTCCCTCGTGCGCGTAGGGTTTTTAGAAATCCGATCGAGGAAGCGACGCTTGCCTTTTTCAACGGAAAGGTGTTCAAGAATCAGTTCTCGTGCGCGATCACGTGTGTCCATCGGATCAGTGCACCCGGAATTAACAGTTCTCGTTCCTGCGATCTCTCGGTGCACTATACGCCCTCGACAACAAAAGCCGCAAACGTGATATGAGCTTAGCGGGAGATTAGCGGACACTTGGCGGTAAAGAGGCTGACGGCTGGGACGGCGAAGGGAGGGCGTAGCCCGACCGGAGCCGTTCCAGCCGTGCGGCGCCCGATGGGGTGCTTCCGGTGGTAGATTTTGTGTTTACCAAGACTCAAATTCAACCACGAAAGGAAGGACACCCCATGGACACCCGAGAGAAGCTTATCAAGGCGCGGCTGGGGCTGCTAGCCCTGGCTGAGCAGTTGCAAAACGTGCGGCGGGCCTGCAAGACGGCGGGCATCAGTCGCAGCCACTACTACGAAATCAAGCAGGCCTACGAAAAGTATGGGACAGAGGGACTGGCTCCGCAGCCGCGTCGCCGGCCGCGGATGCCGAACCAGACACCGCCGGAGTTGGAGCGGCAGATTCTGGAGATGACGGAGCAGTTTCCCACCTACAGCTACGTGCGGATCGCCGGGCAGTTGCGGCTCACGGGAGTGGGCGTATCGGCTGCCGCGGTGCGGGCGGTGTGGCAGCGCCAC
>JACQSY010000075.1 GCA_016211085.1 Acidobacteriota bacterium
CCCACAATGCCCAGCCAAAACCTTTCCGTTGGACTAAATCTCCCGATCAGATCCTGGCTAGCATTGCTCGCTTTGCTCATCGAACTCTCGACGTACAGACGGCTCCACTTATGTCAGAAATCAATGGGACAGCAGACTAGAAGGCCGACGTTTTTGAGTCGGTTTATAATTAAAGCCTTTAACCAACTGTAATGAGCGAACGGCCGATTCAAAATATCTGGGATGTGCCTATCGAGGAGATCAATGCGTCTGACCGTACGTTTTCCATAAGGCCGGACTGGGCCGACAACAGGGAACTGATTACATCCATAAGGGACGTGGGCATTCTGAACCCGCTCTGCCTGGAGAACACATCGACTTCCAAGAGAGTCGTCAGAGGATTCCGTCGCTTTGCGGCAGCCCGGCATTTAGGCTTTAGGAGCCTTCCCTGCATGTGGTTGCCCTGCGGTGACGAACTGCAGCTTTTCACAGGCGCCCTTTGGGAGAATGTCATCGGGGGAAGGCTTTCCGAGCTGGAGAAAGCTCTCGCCATCTTCAAGCTGTTGAAATATTTCAAGGTTTCTGAGGAGGAGGCATTGAATCGTTTTCTTCCGATGCTGGATGTGCGGCCGGACCGATTCCATCTGCAGCGCTGCCTTACCGCGGCTCAGCTTCCGGAAGATCTTCAACGGGCTCTTTACGGGTTTCTGGAACTGGAAATGGCTCTTTCTCTCTCTAGATGGAACGCTGCTGATCGAGCTTTCTTTAACGCGGTAGTACAGCGCTATCAGCTTGGAAAAAATAAACAAAAAGAACTTTTCACCCTCTTGGATGAGCTGATGGCTTTGAAGGAGCCGGGCAGCGGAGTGTTACGGGAGGCCTTCTGGCAGGAGAGCGGGGCGGCAGAAGTGGATCGCGACGAACGGCTGTCTCCGTCCGACCGATATGTCCGGGTTATAAAGAAGCTCCGCTGCATGCGTTATCCCAACCTTTCCAATAGCGAAGAACGGCTGCATGACCTGCGAGCGGAACTCAAGATACCCCCAGAAATCCAGTTCAATACACCGCCTTTCTTTGAGGGCAACCGAATCGCTCTCAGCTGCTCCTTCAAGTCACCGGGAGAGCTGCGCGGCATCGCCGAAAAATTGGCTGAGATAGCCGAGAGCCAGGAGCTGAAAGAAATTCTGGAGATGTTTTAATCGTGCAGCCCTATCGCCCGGAAAAGGTGTACGTAGAGCGCTCCGTGGAGAGTTCGCCGGTGACGAGCCATGTTCTTGAAGCTTCGCGGGGAGTACCGGTTGCAATCATCGATTCGATCGACGTGCTCCTCGAAGAATCAAAGCGTTGGAATCCCGCTATCGCCAAAGCCAAAAGATACCTGCTGCTGGCAAAGCATCGTGGCAAGTTTTTCAAGCCCTGCCCGGGCCGCAGCACTCGACCGGGAGCCGCCAACGTGTGCTGTAACTATTTCGTCATTAATTACGCCTCCAACTGCCACATGGAGTGCAGCTACTGTTACCTTCAGAGCTATTTGAATTTCCCTTACCTGACCATCTACGCCAATCTGCCGGACCTGCTCAGCGAACTGGAGGAGGTGTTCACTGCCAACCCGCACCAGCAGTTTCGAGTCGGCACGGGCGAATTAGCCGACAGCCTGGCCTTGGATCCTTTGACCGCCTACAGCACTTTTCTCGTCAGCTTTTTCAGCCGACGTCCCAATGCAGTGCTTGAGCTCAAGACCAAATCGAATTGTGTAGAAAGGTTGCTTGACATCGACCATCGCGGCCGCACTGTGGTGTCCTGGTCCGTGGCGCCTTCCATGATCCAGATGCTGGAGGAACACAAGACGGCCTCTATGGACCAGAGGCTACAGGCAGCTTCTTTGTGTGCGCGGGCAGGTTATCCGGTGGCATTCCATCTGGATCCCATGATCCACTATTCCGAATGGGAAGAAGGCTACAAAGATTTAATCGCGGGAATCTTCGATACCATCCCTCCTGAAAGCATCGCCTGGATCTCACTGGGCTCGCTCAGGCTGACACCTGCGCTAAAGCAGATCATGCGGGAGAGGTTCCCCAAAAGCTTTCTACCTCTGGGTGAGCTGGTCCCCTGCGAGGATGGAAAACTACGTTATTTCAAGCCCCTGAGGGTGGAAATGTATGCGCGCATCAGCGGCTGGATAAGGGAACGCTTCCAAAAAACACCCGTTTACATGTGCATGGAGCGGCCCGAAATTTGGGAGAAGGTCTTTGGTGGAATTCCTTCTTCGGAAGAAAATCTCGGAAATCAATTGCTGGTGAGCCTCGAATGATCGAGGGCGGCCTGGGAGAGAGGCCGAGCCTGAATTTCCCTCAGTATTCCCGCGCATCGAAGTACCTCTCGACCAGCTCAAAAATATTGGTAAGAGCAAAATGCTGACAACAGGGCTCCACTAGGCTCGTGACCCTGCCCCACAAGAGCGTGGGAACCGGATTTAGAGTATGGTCTGAATGCAACATGGTCTCGATGTTGCCATGATCGCTGCAGACCAGAATCGAGTCTTTCTCCAGATCCATCCGTTGTAAAACCTCCCATAAAAAGTCATCGAGCCTCCGCAGCAGCGTGACAGCACCCTCAAGGGTGCCACGGTGTCCCGTCCAGTCAGTCAGAAAATACTCGTACAGACAGAAATCAACCTCTTTTTTGATATCCACCAGCACTTGTGCCGCCTCTTGCGGACCCCAGATGGGCACCTGGAAGCCTCTCTCCTTTAAGATCGCATTCGTAAAATCCATAAAGAGCGAGCGTCCATTTAGAAGATCGGTGACGGAACGGAGCGGAACCTGGGCCTCCAGAGACATGGTGGTGGTTACTGAATGCCTTCGCCTGGGTCGCGAAAAGAAACCGGGCGTATAGGCATTGGCAAAGGTCACGCTGTGACCTCTTTCCTTCAGGAGGCGGAAGACTGAACGGCTCTGGATTAAATTTTTCAGGCGGGTATTTGGAAATCCTCTCAAGTGGCAACCGAGTAGCTCGGCGGCATTGATCCCTGTGAAAATGGAGGTCTGCCCGGTGGCGCTTTGAGGAAGTCCCGGAACCCCCATTTGAGCGTCAGTCGGCACGCAGACCCCTTGCTTGGGAAAAGGGCCCAGACGCCCCTGAAAAAATTTCAAGATCCGCGGCTCGAAAACGGCTAAAGGATTCCACTCGGGGTCTTCCTGGCCTATTCCGAGCCCGTCAACAAAAATAAAGAGCATTGAACTAATCGAGCCTCCACAGGCTCCTAAACATGTATAATAGCCAGTGACCCCCTTTCAGTAAGAGGAATTTTCTATGTGGCAAGATCGAATTTTTGCGTTTTTCAGGCGTTGCTTCCGCATCGGACCGATGCTCCTGCTGCTGGTCTTGGTTCTCACTTCCACTCAGTGGCTTGCAGCAGGCGTGTTTCAGAAGGGCAGCCTTAAAAAGGCCGTGGATGACAGCAGCGCCATCATCATAGGTCAAGTATTTTCAAAAAAATCCTACTGGGATGACGCTCACCGTTTTATTTATACGGACAGTTTGATTCTTGTCTCCGATGTCCTCAAGGGGTCGCGCCAGTCGATGGTCACGGTGACCAGCCTAGGGGGCGAAGTAGGAGATCGGGGAATGATCAACACAGCTTCGGAGAACTTCCTCCCGGGTGAGGCGGTGCTCCTCTTCCTGCTCAAAGACGCACGGGGCAAATGGGTCACGTTGAACATGGCGCAGGGCAAGTTTCAGGTAGTCCAGGACCAGGTCACCGGGGAACTGCGCGTTCGAGGGAGCGTGCCCGGAGGCAATGTTCTGGAAGACGCCATGCAGAGCGTAGACGGGTTGTCCCTCCAGGATCTATCCAACCGTATTCGGGGCTTAGTCTCGGGGAGGGTGAAATGAGAAAGCTGCATACTTTTCTATGTCTAGTGGTCGGCGCCCTGAATCTTTTCCCTACCCCCGCATTTGCCTACTCCCGCTCGCGCGGGTCTAACACTCCTGCGCTCTTCGTCGGAGGGTCGGTTTTGCAATTCGATCTGAACCAGAACTTTACCAATGCCTCTGTCAATTCGCTGGGAGCTGCCGCCTTAAACGAGCTGAATCTGGCTCGCCTTAGCTGGAACCGTCTTGCCACTTCGACAATAGAATTCAGGGAATTCGGGGGCACCGCCGTAGCTTCAGCCGACTTGAACGATGGGGTCAATATCATTAGTTTCGAGAACACCGATACAAATAATGAGCAAGTGCGAAACATTGGGGGCACAATTTCCAATGTCCTTGCCGTAGCTGTATTCGGCTTTCAGATCTCACCCGATCCCGGAAAAATTGTGTCCGCTGACATCATATTCAATCCCAGGATCGATCAGGACTCGCCGCCGCGTCGTTTCGGCAACAACACCTCACTGGGAAATATCGTAGACGTGCAGTCGGTTTTTCTTCACGAACTGGGACACGCCATCGGGGCCGACCACTCCGGAATCCTCGCCGCCACCATGTTCCCGGTCATCAGCACTGGCGATTTTCACCAGCGCGTGCTGAGCATCGACGACGTGGCTTTTGCGACGGAGGCCTATCCCGAACTCCCTCGCGTGTTGGGTACGATTCGAGGGCGCGTGACACGCAACGGAACGCCGGTAACGGCGGCCCACGTGGTGGCTTTTGATCCAGACAAGAACCTGTTCGCAGGCGCCGTGACTGATACTGACGGCACGTATTTGATCGCCGGACTTCCCTCGGGAAACTACCGTCTGGTTGTCGAGCCTTTTGATGGCCCTGTGACCAGGGGCAATATCCCCACCATCGGCAATTACTATCCTTCGCCCGATCTCGATTTCCCCACCGCCTTCAGGGGCGGAATCGCAAGCCCTACCATTCACACCGTTAACGGAGCGACTGAAATCACGGGGGCGGACGTGGCAATCACCGGTAATCAGGCTGCCATTAACCCCAACCTACTGGCGCGCAATGCACGAATAGGCGATGTGAGCTTTTCTACTTCCAGGAATGCCGTTCTGGCGGCGCCAGGGGAAGCTTTTAATTTGCTGATCCTGGGAAATAACATTAGTAACACGACCATTTCCAAGCTGGAAATCTCCGGAGAAGGTGTTACCGTGGGCCAGGTCACCAGGTTCGAATCCGCGGGGCCAAACCCCGTTGTTGGTATTGAAGCGGCTCTCAATATCGCAACAAATGCTCCTCCCGGACCGCGAATGATCACCGTGAGCGGCGGCAATGCCGCCGCAGTCTTGCCGGGTGGGCTGCTGGTCGATTCCCAGCAGCAGCCTGACCGGACGATTTATTTTCCGGACCTGACCAGCACGTCCAGCCAATTCGTCGGCTTAGGATTAACCAACCAGGGAACCCGGCCTGCAGTTCTTACTTACACCGCGTTTGAGAATAACGGGAGCCTCATCCAAGGCGAAGGCATCCTCAACCCAGTCAAAAGAACGCTGCCGGTGGGAGCCCAACTCTCAGGCCTGGCGGGACAGATCTTCGGTATCAGCCCGTCGGAGACACGCAACGGCTGGGTCGAAATCAAGACCGACGTGGAAGGGGTCAATGGCTTTTATCTGAGAGGTGATTTTACGTTCCAGATGCTCGACGGTGCGGATGCCGTCCCCACCGCCGGAACGGAATGGGTTCTGACGGATGTTCGCAGAAACTCTTCCGGCGGCGAAACCGAAGTGCTGATCAACAACCCTGGGACGGACACGGCCACGGTGACCGTTCAACTGATTCGCCAGGGCGGCGCGTCCTCCTCGCAGAGCGAAAAACTGGAGCCTGGCGCGCGGCTTCAAAAGACCCTCACCAATCTTTTCGGCGCACTCTCCGGAAATGCGGAGCAGGGTTTTGTAAAAATCTCTTCCACCAAGCCTGTCATCGTCTCGAGCCGTTTTCAGGAAGGCCTCACCATTTTTACCCTTAACGGCCAGCTTGCCTTGAGCAGTTCCACTGCCCTGGTGGTGCCGCACTTTGCAGTAACCAATACCGGGGTGGTGATGAATTCAGTGCTATTGCTGGTAAACGCCGGCAGCGAACCTTCCAACGTGACCATTGACGTCTTCGACAATTCAGGGACGCGCGTGGGCGGCCAAAATCTTGTAATCTCCTCTAACAGCCAGCAGTCAGTTGATATCGCCTCCATTCTCTCGACACCGACTACAGAAGGGAGCATTTTTATCACCGCCAGTAGCGGGATTCTCGGGAACATTGTGTTCGCTTCGAACGACAAAGTCCTTGCGGCCGCCTTACCGCTTGCAGGAATGGCGAGCCTCCCCAGCAAGGCTTTGTTCGCACACCTGGCCACTGCCTTGGGGTTTTTCCACGGCATCGCCGTCATCAACCCTGCGCAATCCGGGCTGCTGACCGGCACCATTAAGGTCTTTGAGCCCAATGGCAGCCTTATCGGTCAGGAGCCGTTTTCACTCTCGCCCAAGCAGAGGAAGATTGGACTGATCGGAACTAATTTTGTTGCAGCGGCTGCTGGAAAAGCAGGGGGATATATAGTGGTGGAGGCGAACGGCGGCTTTTCAGCTTTTTCGCTTTTTGGAAGAAGTGACTTGAGATTTCTTGCCGCTGTGCCCCCCAACAGGCTTCAATGAGCGGCCGTTGTCAGGATCAATAAACCCGCTTTAAAGCGGACATTTATCTTACAGGCCTCAGGAAGCGAAAGCCGCTGATGGCCATCTCCGCATTGCTGGCCTGCCAATTCTCCGGGAGTTGTTCTACGTAAAGTGTAAAGCCACGCTGCTCGAGCGGCTCAATAGGGGGCGTGCGATGCCGCGCCCCGGGCCGAATGGGGATTCTGATAATTTCCCATACCGGAACATCAGCATTGAAAAAGATCAGCTTAACTTCGACCACATCTAATGTTTTCTCTCCATTGTTCTCAATGATCCCAGAAAACATCACCATGCGCTTTCCGGCAAAGTTCTTTCCCATCTTCACCAGAGGGTTTCTCAGTTCCACATACTTCGAGTACCAGTCGTAATCGGAGTCCCCGGCCCTCAGAATTCCCGTTAACTCATCCGGCACTTCAGGAGCCGGCTCCATGAGATAGGCGATTCCCAGCAACACGGCCAATACCAGCAACGTCACGATGGGGAGAATTTTCCAGAGTCTCATCGCATCAGAACAAACTGTGCGCGACGGTTGGCCGCCCAGACGCTTTCGCCTTCTCCCTCCTGGAGCGGCTGTTCTTCTCCCTGTGAAAGCGTGGAAATACGTGAAGGATCAATCCCGTTTTCGACCAGATACTCTTTCACGACCTGGGCGCGTTTGTCACCCAGCGCAAGATTGTATTCCTCTGTTCCCCGTTGGTCGCAATGGCCCTGGATCATGAATTTGAGATGGAGGTTCTTCTCTTGAAGCAACCAGCGCACATTACCCTGCAGCGTCAGTCTGGCCTCGTCTGTAAGCTCCGCACTGTCGAATGCAAAAAACACCGGTTTGACGAAATACAAGAACTGCTCTTCGAGCGGTCGCTCGTCAATAGCCTCCGCCGAAAGAGAACCGGACGAGTCTTCCACCACCGTCACGGTGGCGGTTTCTTCAATGCTGCCTCTCGGTCCTGTCGCGGTAACCGAGTAGGTGGTGGTCTCTTCTGGAAAAAACTTGATACGCCCCGTGAGTGCTACGTCTCCTATGTCGTGGCTGATGGTGACGCGTTCGGCATTTTTCGCCTCCCAGGTGAGCAGCGCAGCTTCTCCCGTCACCACGGTTGTGGGCTCAATTTGCAACTGCAGCTCTGGAACAGCCGCTGCGACCGTGGGCTCTGTGACAGGGGGCCGGGAGACTGCCGGCGGCAAAGGGGGCGGAGGTGGCGCGCGATGGCTGCACGCCGCCGCAAGGGCCGCCATCAACGCTAATGTGCAGCGGACGAGCGTGAGGCCGGCCTTTTCAGAAATGTCGAAAGTAAAACACACTAATTTGTTTCTGTTCTCAATTTGCGGGCCCAACCATAACGGTCGTGTAGTTTACTGTATCCAAATAGCAACGGGCAACACGATGCACATCCTCCGGAGTCACCGCTCGAATCAATTTGGGGTACTCCTGGAGAAAATCAATTCCCAGGCCGTATAGTTCCGTCCCCAACAAAAATTGCGCCAGGTGCGCATTGGATTGAAAATCAAAAACAAAGTTGCCGGTTAAGTAATCTTGAGCGATTTTGACTTCCTCTTCTGTGACGCCCTCGTCAACCATTGATTTGATTGCAGCAAGCAGCCCTTGCAAGGCCTGTTCGCGATGCTCAGGAGAAGTGTTGATGTAAGCAATAAACCTGCCGGGGTACAAACCGCTGGAGCTACAAATATCAGCGTAAGTCGTGTATGCCAGACCTTGTTCGTCGCGCAGAGTGCGGGGAATTCTGCTGGTGAAGCCGGGACCGCTGCCGAGAATAACATCCATCACCTGAAGGGCATAGTAATCAGGATTGTTCCGAGTGACTCCCAGGTTACCCACCAGAATGTTGAGCTGCGCCTTATCGACGGTCCGCTCCTGAAAAATGGGTTGGGACTGCCTTTTGATTTCCGGTATTTCGCGGCGAGAGAAGTCGGGGTTTTCCCAGCCCAGGAAATGCTGAGCGACCAGCTCTGAAATACGGTCGGTCCCCACAGCCCCTACGGCGACCACGTAAGTGTTCCGGGGAGCAAAGTGGTGGCGGTGAAATTCGCTGACTTGATCACGGTCCAGAGAGCGGACACTCTTACCGGTCCCCGGCACAGGATCCTGGAGGGGTGTGCCTTCATAGATCAACTTGTTGAATAAGTTTCCGGCCACTACTTGCGGGTTATCATCGAGCGACTGCAAATGATTGAGCACCTTTTGGCGTTCCAACTCGAACCGCTCGCGCGGAAAGGTGGGTCGTTGCAACATTTCTGCAAGAAGGTCGATACCCAGTTCGAGATCCTCTGATTTCAACTCCAGACTGATCCCGCTCAGTTCGCGATGGCTGAAAACCGAAAGCGCTCCGCCGGTTCCCTCCACCAGAGCCGCAATCTGGTGCGCACTAAATCGTTCTGTCCCCTCGTCCAGCAGACTGGCCGTCATCGAAGCCAGTCCCGGGCTTTCCATGGGGTTCTGTGCGGAGCCTGCCAGTACGAAAGCATGAAGAGAAAGGAGCGGCAGCCGGTAGTTCTCGGAAACGAGAAGGACCAGGCCGTTAGGCAGGCACTTGCGCTGGCAGTGAAATTTGCTGATCAGAACCATTTAGGAGGATTCCCACCGTTGCGTATTCCGGTGTCCAAAGCTGCTCGGCAGCGGCTCGCACGTCCTCGGCACTCAGAGCGAGGAGACGCTCCGCGTAAAGCGACCAATATTCAAAGTGTTCCAGAGTCTCCATCATTCCGAGCTGCAAGGCCTGGCCCAAGGAAGTTTCAAAATCTTCCAAAAACTGTATCAAGCTCTGGTTACGGGCTCTCTCGAGCTCTTCCTTTCCGAGCCGCGTCTGCCTCAGGTTTTCGATTTCCTCGAAAATGACGCGTTCTACCCGGACGGGATCTGCATTTTCCTGAAGCTCTGCTCGAATATAAAAGAGATAAGGATCAAGCGTCTGATTAAACTCGGTAGTTACTACAGACACCAGGCGCTCCTTTTCAACCAGCCGCTGATAAAGACGGCCTAGTTTACCTTCGGCCAGCGTGTTATCGAGAAGGTCTACGCAGTGGTGCTCGGACCGGCTGACCGGAGGTGATGGCAACGCGATTAAGAGACGCGTCACATTGCTGGGTTTTCTAACTTCCACTCTTTTGAGTCCCGGCCGGAACTCCTCGGGTTCCACCCAGGGTTGAGGTCTCGCCTGATCCGTGAGGGGTCCAAACAAATCCTCAATTCTTCTCAGGGCTTCGTCCGTTTCAAAATCGCCGACCAATACCAGGATGGCGTTGGCCGGGCAATAAAATTGCTGGTAATAGCGCCGCAGCTGATCCACGCTGAGCCGTTCCACATCTTCATAGTTGCCAATAACGGGGTACCGGTAAGGATGGCGCTCAAAGGAGCACAGTTCCACTTCCTTTCGCAAGGCTTCCCAGGGGGTATCCAGGTCCATTTTGAGTTCTTCAAGGACGACCTCTTTTTCGAGGTTGAACTCCTCAGGATCGAGCAAGCAGTCCCGCATGCGGCTGGCTTCGATTTCCAGCGCCTGGCGCCACCGATCTGAAGCAAAGCTGAAGAAATATGCCGAATAGTCTTTGGACGTAAAAGCGTTGCTGGTGCCGCCGTTGCGCGCCGTAATGTAGTCGATCTCTCCCTTGGCAAACCGGCGGGTTCCTTTAAACATCATGTGTTCCAGTAAATGAGAAATTCCCGTGCTGCCCGCCTTCTCACAGCGGGAACCCACGCGATACCAGATCATGGTGGTAACTATCGGCACACTGTGGTCTTCACGGGCCAGGATGGTCAGACCATTGGGAAGGATATGACGCTGTACATTCTGTATTAAGTCCTTGATGGGATTATCTTTCATTCCGATTTGTACTTGGAAAAAGTGAGACTGACAAAAAGTGAGGCTGGACCCGGTTGCCAGGTTTCATTCGGTTTAATAGAATATCGCCTTGATCCTATGCAGTTGATTTTTCGTCTCCTGTTCTATTGTTGCGCCGGTATCAGCTTACTTGCAAACGTCCGTGCGGCTGAAGACCTCGATGGAATTCCCATTCCGGAATTCCATACCCATTCCCTGTTAAACGGGATGGATGTGTACGTTCTTCCATCAGCCCAGCCCCGGGTCCCTTTTGTCTTGATGGTAAAAAACGGGGCCGCATTCGACCCTGTCGGCAAGTGGGGGCTCACGTATCTGACCACTCGTATGATGCTGGAGGGTAGTGAAACTCACACCGGAGCAGAACTTCGTGAGGACCTGCAGAAATGGGGCGCTGAACTGGACGCGAGGGTTGAAATGGACGCCATCTTCTTTTACGGGACTGCTCCCCAGGCTCAGCTTCTCAACACGCTGGATCTCCTGGCCAAAATCGTGATAAGGCCCCGCTTCCAGCAGCAGATTCTCGACACGTTAAAGAGCCGCGTTCGCGAAGAAATCATCGAGGAGAGCCGCTATCCGGAGGGGACCACGCAAGATCTTTTCTTTTCCCAACTCTTCAAGGGGAACCCTTACGAGCATAGCGTCAAGGGAACTGAAGCAACGCTGGCTGCAATCACGCTTGACGATCTTCTTATCCAATACCGCAAGCTTTTTCTGCCCAATCAGAGCCGCCTCGCTCTTTACGGGTCGCGCGACAATGCGGAACTGATACCGGAACTGAGGCGTCGATGGGGAGCATGGGTACGAGCGGAACCTTTACCCTTTACTTTTCGTCCTCCGGAAACCTCTCAGCCTCACCGGGTGATCCTCATCGATCGCCCTTTGGAACAAAGCCTCCTGCGCTGGGGGATGCGTTCGGTCACTCATGGCGCCCAAGGCTATTATGCGCTCAAGATCTTTGAACATTATTTGAGGCCACTGCTTCCGTCCTGGGCCATGGAAGTGACCACCCGCGAGCAAATAGCGGGATGGGCCCGGCTTGATTCCCGTAAGATGCCCGGGTTCTTTCAGTTAAGCATTAAGGCCGCACCGGAACAATTGCTCGCATATCTAGTCAAATATCAAGCTTTGTTGGCCGACATTCAAGCTGGAAGGATCGACCTGCAACGCTTTATGGAGGCGCGCCGGTCAGCCCACGAGGAGTATACTGAGTCATTAAAAGATCCGACTTCAAAACTCTATAGAATCCTGGAGACCGATCTCTACGATCTTGGCGTTAGTCACATCGCCAACTACGCTTTTCGCCTGAACCGGGTTTCTCCCGAAACCCTTCAGGCGACCTTAAAGCAGTCCCTGGAGACAGGCGCAACCCTCCTGGTGGTGGCCGGGCCGGTTGAAGTAATTCAACCTGAACTGGAAAAATCCGCCGCTGTCGAAATCCACCCCTACTTGCACTAAGCTCTTGGCTGAACTATAATTTTTGCGACACTGCTCGAAGCAAGAGAGTGGGCTTTTGCCCACTTTTTTATTTTAGGGGTAGACAATGAGTGTGAGCACCCGCGTCGAGGATTTGATCCGCGACACAGTCGCCGCCGAAGGCTATGAACTGGTCCACGTGAATTTCCAGCCTCGAGGTGCAGCTTCCATACTCAGGGTTTACATTGACAAACCGGGCGGCATTAATCTTGACGACTGCGGAAGGGTCAGCAAACACCTGAGTGTGCTGCTGGACGTGGAGGATGTGATTCCTCACAGCTATGTTCTGGAGGTTTCTTCGCCCGGCATCGAGCGCCCTCTGTTTAAGGAGGAAGATTATCATCGTTTTAAAGGGCAGGAAATACGTCTGGTTGCGACGGAAAAAATTGACGGCCGAACTCATTTCACAGGTTGGATTCGCGCCGTTTCCGGCGGGATTGTTGATCTGGAGTGTGAGAACGAAATCGTCCATATTCCATTCTCTAAAGTTCGCCGGGCAAACCTGATCTACCGTGGTGTAGATCAGGCAAAATAGATTTTTTAAAAACCACGCTTCCTCGCAATGGAGTAATGAAGAATGGCGAATACACTCACCCAGACAATTGAACAGATCAGCAAAGAGAAGGGCATTAATCCTGAAATCATCCAGCATGCCCTGGAAGATGCGATGGTGGCTGCGGCGAAGAAGTATTTCAAGACCAACGAAGACCTGCAGGCACGCTTTGATCCTGAAACAGGAACCATTGAAGTCTTCGCCGTGAAGAGAATTGTGGAAGAAGTGACCGATGAGTCAAAGGAGATGTCACTTAAAGACGCCCTGGAAATCGATGAGACATTCAACATAGACGATTACATTGAAATCCCCAAACCCACTGGAGACCTTGGCCGCATCGCAGCGCAGACTGCCAAGCAGGTTATCTTTCAAAAAGTGCGGGAGGCGGAGCGGGAAATCATTTTTGGAGAATTTTCCGGCCAGACCGGTCAGCTGGTGAATGGCATTGTACGACGCCTTGAAGGCCGCGACATTATTGTGGACCTTGGCAAAACTGAAGCAGTGTTGCCTTTCAGCGAGCAATCAAGAGCAGAGCAGTATAAACCGGGGGATCGTATAAGGGCCGCCATTGTGAAAGTACACCGGCTTTCCAAAGGCCCTCAAATAGTGATTTCGCGTACTGACCCCCAGCTGCTGATTCGCCTGTTTGAAATGGAAATTCCGGAAATATACGACGGTACCGTAATTATTAAGAATGCAGTTCGCGAGGCAGGTGAGCGCGCTAAAGTAGCCGTCATGAGCAAGGATGAAAACGTGGATCCGGTAGGCGCCTGCGTGGGAATGAAAGGCAGCAGGATTAATTCCATCATCCGGGAATTGCGTGGTGAAAAAATAGACATCATCGAGTATTCCGACGACACCGTCGAATACGCCATCAATGCCTTGAACCCTGCTAAGATTTCAAAAGTACTGGTCCTGGACCCTTCGGAAAGAGTGCTGGAAGTCATTGTGCAGGAGGATCAGCTCTCGCTCGCCATCGGGAAAAAGGGACAAAACGTCCGACTGGCTTCGAAACTTTTGGGCTGGCAAATCGAGATTAAGAGCGAAGAGGAAAAAAAGCAGGAGATCATTTCGCAGATGGACCAGCTTGCGGTTGCGGCGGGAGATCCTTTGTCGGAGCTCGAGGGTCTCGGCGAAAAAACCCGGGCCCGCCTGGGGGAAGCAGGATTCGAGAGCATCCAGGAACTGGCTTCTGCTTCCCTGGAGCAACTTACCGCCTTGCCGGGCATTGGTGAAAAGACGGCACAGAAGCTGATCAGCGCTGCTCAAGCGCATCTTTCCGGTGCGCAAACTGGGGAGGAGAGCCTGGAGGAGGAGTTCAAGGAGCAACAGGAGCAAGGCAGCACAGGGGGAACCGCCCAGGCGATGTCTGAAGAACAGGAGCCGCGTACTGAGGAAGAGCCGGAAAAGCTCGAGGATGAGCTCCAAAGCACGCGGGCCGACGAGGGCGGCGAGCTCTTGGATTCTTAAGTTTAACCAGGAGCACCCGGTGAAATTTTTAAGGGTAACGTTTTAGACGAGATGGAACAAATTAAAGTCAGCGAATTAGCAAGCGAATTCTCGCTGCAGAATACGGTGGTGATTTCCGAATTGAAGAAAATAGGGGTGTGGGTTCCCTCTGCGGACACCCCCTTGGACAATGACATTGCCACACGTATTCGCCGACGCCTCCAGCTCATCGTCGACATGGAGCAGGACGAACTGCTCAAGGCCGAAAAGACGCGTGAAAAAGCCAAAGAAAAAGAGAAAGTAAAGGAGAAAAAAACAGCGCCTGCCAAGGCCGCCAAGAGCAACAAAGAACTGGGGGCGGTCCGCAAAGCCAAGAAGAGTGAAGAAAAACCGGCTCTTGCCGAGCCTGCCGCTCCCGTCAGCCTGCTGAAGCCGCGAAAAGGCAAGCAGGTCTATCGAAAAATTGAAACTACCCCTGCAGAGGAGGTCGCTGCTCCGGTCGAAGAGGCGCCTGTGGGGGCGGCCATGGCTGAGCCACCGGCAGTCGAGGAACAGCCGATCGTTGAAAAAGTTGTTGCCGAAGAAGCCGTTGAAATATCTGCAGAGGAAGTTAAGGTTCCAATACCAACCCCGGAAAAACCAGCTAAAGTCAAAACTCCCGAAGCAGAACGCCCCGAGCGCCGTCCTCCCGTCAAGCCTCCGGAAGCACCTGCTCCCCCGGGAATTGTAACAGCCGTCAGGAAGGAAACCCCTGCTGCGCCGAGACCGGCGCCCACGCCATCCCCCACGCCTTTGCGTGATCGGGAGCGCGCCAAATTACTCAAGAGAACGGTCCCGGAAGTCACGCCGGCACAGACCACAGAAATTTCACGGCGTCTGGTAAAACCCGCTCCCTCGGTGGAGGAACGGGGCCGAAGGCCTGCTCCGGTGCCGCGCGTGGGCCCCCCCCGCGCCGCCAAAGCAGCTGCCAAGCTGGTTGAGCCCAAAATAGCTCCAGAACGACCCGCTATAACCGAGATTCGGGAGGTCACTCTCTCAGAAGCGGTCACGGTCAAGGAATTAAGTGAGAAGCTGCAAATTAAAAGTAAGGACATTCTTCGTGAACTGCTGAATCGAGGGGTCATTGCCAGCGTCAACCAGACGCTCGACAACAAGCTGGTTCAGGAAGTGTGTGAAGTCTTCGGCGCCATTCCTCATTTCGTCAGCTTTGAAGAAGCCATCGTTGAGAAAGAGCAGGCGCAGGACCGTCCTGAGGACCTGGCCTCCCGTGCCCCCGTCGTTACGGTGATGGGTCACGTGGATCATGGCAAGACCTCGCTCCTGGATGCCATTCGCCAAACCAGGGTAGCAGCCGGAGAAGCCGGGGGAATTACTCAGCATATCGGCGCTTATCACGTCAATGTGAAAGATCGCCAGATTGTATTCTTGGACACCCCGGGTCATGAAGCGTTCACCATGATGCGGGCTCGTGGCGCGCAGGTAACCGACATTGTGGTTCTGGTGGTCGCCGCCGATGACGGAGTGATGCCGCAAACTATTGAAGCCATTCACCATGCCCGCGCTGCCAACGTTCCCATTGTGGTGTGCATTAATAAGATCGATAAATCCGACGCCCAACCCCAGCGCGTCAAGCAACAACTTTCCGAGCATGGATTGCTCTCGGAGGATTGGGGCGGCGAAACAGTGATGGTGGAAGTTTCAGCTCGAGAGAAGATCAACCTGGATCTCCTCCTGGAAATGATCTTGCTCGTCGCTGACATGCGTGAGCTCAAGGCCAATCCGCGGCGCCATGCGACCGGTGTCGTGCTCGAGGCCAAGCTCGATCGCGGCCGCGGGGTGGTGGCGACGGTGCTGGTTCAGAACGGGACACTTCGTACTGGAGACTCCTTTATCGCCGGAGCCGTCTATGGAAAAATCCGGGCGCTTTTTAGCGATCGAGGCGAACCCGTGACCGAGGCTGGACCCAGCAGCGCTGTTGAAGTTCTCGGCCTGCAGGGTGTTCCCCAGGCCGGAGACACTTTCCAGGTGATAGAGGATAGCATCAAGGCACGCCAGATCGGAGAGTACCGCCAGGAAAAAATCCGCGAAAAAGAACTGATGAAATCCTCGCGGCTCAGCCTGGACCAGCTCTACAGCCAGATCCAGGGCGGTGAGATCAAGGAACTTCCGATCGTGCTCAAGGCCGATGTGCAAGGGTCCATTGAAGCGCTTCAGGATACGCTTCAGAAGCTGAGTACCGAGAAGGTAAGAATCAAGATCATCCACAGCGGTGTGGGCGCCATCACCGCCTCCGACGTACTGCTCGCCTCTGCATCTAACGCAATCATCATCGGCTTCCATGTGCGACCTGACAGAGACGCGCAAGAACTTGCCGGGCATGAAGAAGTGGATATTCGACTCTACACCGTCATTTACGACCTCTCGCGCGAAATCCGGCAAGCCATGCTGGGCCTGCTGGAGCCTACGTTTCGAGAAAATTACCTGGGCCGTGCCGAGGTACGGCAAACCTTCCGCGTCGCTCGCTTTGGGACCATTGCCGGCAGCTATGTTCAAGATGGAGCAATCACGCGTAACGCCGAGGTCCGGCTGCTGCGAGATCATGTGGTGATTTACGAAGGTAAAGTGAATACATTGCGCCGCTTTCAAGATGATGTACCCGAGGTAAAAGCCGGCTACGAGTGCGGAATCTCGCTGACAAACTTCAATGACGTGAAGGTCGGTGATGTCATTGAAGCCTTCGTCAAGGAAAAAGTAGAACCCCAGCTGGTCTAGTGTCCCGGAGCATAAATACCTGCGCTTATGTCTATCGTTTTCTGTTCTCTTGAGATACATCTTCCTTACAGCCATTCCCTGAAAGAGAAACGTTCCATACTGCACAAAGCACAAGACCGGCTTCGCTCGCGATTCAATTTTTCAATCTCTGAGTTGGATCATCAGGAGCTGTGGCAACGGGCGCGGCTGGGTGCCGTTTCAATAGGGCCCGATAGAAAACGACTCGAACAAATTTCCGAGGATTTCATCCGGGAAAGCGAGCGTATCCTGGGACCGGATCTGGTGAGCTACCAGGTTGAGTTCTTCGAAGAATCTTAATCGGGAAACATCGGTCGGGCAATACTCTTTAAAACGGTCATGCTCGAACACATCAAACAATTCATTCTCGACCACCACTGCTTTGCCGTTACGTCCCACTCCCGTCCTGACGGAGACGCCCTGGGATCGGAACTGGGGCTTATGCTGGGATTGGAAAAGCTAGGGAAAAAGGCGCACATCTTTAATGCTGATCCGCACCCCCACACCTACTCGAGGCTTCCCGGCATCGATCGGATCACGATCACTGATCGCCTTGAGGGCGCCTTTGATGGAGTGTTTGTTCTCGAGTGCAATGATTTGGATCGCCCGGGGCTTAAGAACCTGGATCGATATTTCGTAATCAATATCGACCACCACCTGAAAACGGAGGCCTTTGGCAACATCAACTGGATCGACCCTGCCGCTTCGGCGGTGGGAGAGATGATTTTTGAATTATTGAAAAACACCGGAGTTCAGCTTGACGCTCGCATTTGTGCCAACCTTTACGTGGCTCTCCTTACGGATACCGGGTCATTTCAGTTTTCCAACACGCGGCCTCACACTTTTCAGGTTGCTTCAGAATTAGTCAGCCATGGCGTGGATCCCGCTGAAATTGCTCAGACGGTTTACATGAGCCAGCCCTATTCCAAAATTCGACTCTTGGCCTCGATCCTGAATACTCTTGAGTTGCACCCCTTCCAGCAGATTGCCTGGATCTTCCTCGACCATGCGATGCTGCGCAAGGCAGGCGCTTCCGAGCATGAAACCGAGGGCATCGTCAACTATCCCCTTTCCATCGACGGGGTGGTGATTGCAGTTTTTTTTCGCGAGGACGGGCGCGGCGGCTACCGGGTCAGCCTCCGCTCCAAGAATGATTATGACGTGGCCGCGATTGCCCAGCGTTTTGGCGGCGGAGGACACAAGAATGCCGCCGGGTTCTCACTGAAGGGCAACTGGAATGAAGTAAACAAGACGGTCATTTCAGCATTGGAAGGTCTGCTCACGCTACAAGGTCCTGCTGAACATTGACCCGTGACTGAACGCACTTCAGCAAGCAGTTATCCAAAAGACGGCGTCGTGGTCATTGACAAGCCGGAAGGCCCTAGCTCGCACGACGTTGTAGCGGCCGTGCGCCGATGTTTTGCCACGCGCGTAGGGCACGCCGGGACTCTGGACCCTCTGGCCTCCGGCGTCCTCCCCCTTTTACTCGGCAGGGCCACTCGGCTGGCTCGTTTTTTCCTCATGAAGGACAAAGAATATCTGGCCACTATCCAGTTGGGGCAGGCGACCTCAACCTTTGACAGGGAAGGTGATGTGACCGAAGAAAAACCTGTTCCGCAATTTACGGAAAATTCCATTAAAGAGTTGTTGCGTCTGTTCACTGGGAAAATAGATCAGCGCATCCCGCTTTTCTCTGCAGTAAAGTTGCAAGGTCAGAAGCTTTATCGTTCCGCACGTGGCGGACTCAAGGGGCGAGATCTCGAGCTCCCGCACCGCATGGTCCACATCTACAACATTGAAATGATTTCGAGGACGGAAGCGACTTGGATTCTTCGCATTTGCTGCTCTGCGGGGACCTACGTCCGAGCTCTGGCCCACGACATGGGTCAGTCTGCAGGCACCGCTGCTCATCTTGGAGCTTTGCGGCGTCTGCGGTCGGGTGATTTCCGTGTTGAGGACGCCGTCCAGCCAGTTCAACTGGCGCAAGCTTGGCAGGCTGCTTTCCGTCCTTTGGAAGAGCTTTTGCCCGAGTTTCCCCGCATCGATCTTCAGCCCGACGAAGCAAAAAGGATCGTACACGGCAATAAGATTTTGAAAGAGGTTTCGCCAGGGTGGTCTCGACTGTTTTTCGAGAATCAACTGATTGCGTTAGCAGAGGGGCTCGAAGGCGCTCTTCAGCCAATGATCGTGCTGGCCTTACCAGCTCCCTTTGCTTCTCCTGATCGCTTCCCCCAGTCATAGCGGAGTCTGAGCTCGTGCTGTGATTAAGACAAAGTAACCGTTCCACTTTTTCAATGCCGCGGGAAAGACATGGCAGTTTTGGATCACTGTCTTCCAAAGCGATCGCACAGACTGGCTTCAATTAATGCTCAGCACCGCCGAGACACCGGAAGGCTTCTTTTTTTTGTTACTCTGTTTTGCTACACTAGCTTGTAAATAGTTGTTATTAAAGATCTTATATCGTGATTGCGATATAGATTTTGGACGGGGTCTCAGGAGTGAGGGCTTAGCGATGCAGTTATACGCTGGACTTGGCAGTCGAATAAGACAGGTACGTGGAGAACGGACACAAAAAACTTTTGCACAGGCGCACGGTACCTCGCAAGGATACATCTCTGACCTGGAGCACGACCGTGCGCAACCTTCGTTTCACTTTCTGGTCTCCATGATGAACAAGGAGGACGTTTCCCTCGACTGGCTTATGAGCGGCAGGGGTAATCAACATCCCACCGGGCTCCTTCTTGGGACCTCCACCGGTTCCATTCACTTGGGTGGCGAGCAATCTTCTGAAATTTATCAGAAGCTGGAACAGCTGATCCGCTTGCGGCCTGACCTTTCCCAAACACTCAAAAGCTTTATTGAATCTTTGCTGAAGGAGTAGCACAACCGCTGGCACTCTGCTGCTCCTGTCGGGAATTTTTACCCTTCAGCAGTCCTCCACCTCCACGGTCGCTTCGGACACGAACCTTTAAGTTATTGCAGGGGAGCTATTTGTTCCCATCAGATAGGATGGCACCAGGGGTGCTTTGAGTCAGGCAAGCCCCCTTTGCGGGGTAATGAAAATCTGGAAAGGAATACTGTATGAGAAAGTGGTTATTGATTCTGTTATCTGCCATGGCGGTCCTGGTTGCCAACTGCAACACGGCTCGAAACACCGGCACCACGGTCAAAGAGGGAACGGTGGCGGCTGCTCAGGAAGCGGGAGATAAAATCGAAGACGTGGGCGATGTCGCAGAAGGCGTTGCCGACAAGACGGAGGATGTGGCTCAGAAAGCTGCTGAAAAAACCGAGGATGCCACCATCACTTCTGCTATCAAAACAAAAATGGCTAGCGACGATCTGGTGAAAGCCTCAGCCATAGACGTCGACACCCGGGATGGGCATGTCACGCTGAGTGGAACGGTTCGATCCCATGCGGAACATGAAAGGGCACTTTCAATTGCACGCAGCGTTGCAGGAGTGAAAGGAGTGACGGACCGACTGACGATACAACCAAACAAGTAAGTTTTATTAGCTCTGTCCGGCAAACGGTCCTTCGAGGCCCGTGTGGCGGACAGGGGTTCTTTGCCGCCGGATTTTCACGCCCGCTGTTTCCTTTCCCACATTTTTTCTTTGGGTTCACACTGTGTAACCTTCAGGAATTTACCCGTTTGCTCTAGTGTTCCGTCTAGAGAACCAGCTGGAACCCAGGTTGCTTAATGGAGATTGAAAACAGTGGAGGACTTATGAAGACGCGATGGCATTGGGTGTGGGTGGTGGTTTTTGCGACTGTTCTTTACGAATCGAAAGCGCAAGCGGACGTTCTCGAGATGAAAGACGGAAGCCGGATAGAGGGAATTGTAAAGAAAGTGGCCCACGGAGAGGTTGAACTTGAAACGCCGGAAGGTATCCGCACTTTCAACATTCTTCACGTGGAACGTATGGAACTGGACACCCCGCGTCTGGAGGTGGAGAACAGCGAAGCAATGAAGCATTTCCTGGGAAGCCAGGAAGCGCAGGAGATGGTGGGTCACATTGAGGAAATCTCACGGGCAGCCGGAGAAATTCGCCAGCTGACATTGGACATCAAAAGCCGCTGGGACAGACGCCCATCGGGTGTCAGCTTCTGAAGTGAAGGAGTGGGAAGCTGAAAAAGAGCGTTTCGCCGGAAACCTCAGCTGGTACCAGGAAGTGCTGAATGAACTTTATTTTCACGTCTTGGCCCGCGTCGACGAGTACAACACGCTGGTCCAGGAAGCACACCATATGTACGTCGGGGTCAAGGGTATATTCAACGTCGGTTCCCCCCTGGTGCCCTCGAGCATGAAGAGGCTCCCCTTGAAGAAATACGTGCCCGCACAATGGTACGACACCATTTTCTACGATGGTTACTACCTGGGCTATAACGAAGGATACGAGCGGGCCCGGCCACCCCGGCCGTAAGGCGGGTCCCACGCAAGTGAACGATCCAGACCGTTGGAGATGCGGGCTCCGGAGATCGCTTTCATGGCGGCATGTCGAACAAGGATCCGAGGCGCGAGTGCGAACGACAAACAAACGCTTACTCCGCTCGCGCTTCGTGCGCGCCTTCCGAAAAAAGCGGCACCGTGTTGCCGTACTCCTAGCCCCATCCGCATCTAACGTTGTACTAACGCAGGCCTGCCACGGGCAGTGTGGAAAAGTGGCCGGGGCTTACGCGAATAGCCATCCCAGCTAATGGCACAGATGATGTGATTTCCAGCGTACCCTTAAAACGATCCAGGTCCAGCCCTTTAGCCGCAAAGATCTGGCTGGGAAAACGCGCGAGTTGTCCGTTGCCGGCAAGCGTGACCGTCGCCTCGCCATTTAAGATGGCCTTTCCTTCGGTGTCTCGCAATAACAATCGCACTTCCACCGGAGCGCCGGAAGGATTGGCCACAGCCACGCCAGTGTCCACCTGTTTGGAGCTGTCCGTTTCAATCGGAATCAAAAAGCGCGTCAAGGGTTGAATCCCAGGCACGGCGGTTACTCCGAAACTTCCGGAGAACAGAATGGTCCCACTCACAGGCAAAGTGGAGCTGATCTGGACCGACCCGCTCACTAGGGGCCCCTCTGCATCGGTAGCGAAAAACCGTACGCCTTCCGGCGGGATCTCAAAACTAAAGCTCCCTGCAACAATGTTTCCGTTAATGTCGACTGAAATCGCTTGGCCTTCAGCGTCGAAAAGACGAACGGTACCTCTCAAAGAATCCGTGACCGATGGATTCATCAAGATAAATGTCGACGAGATACCCGGGCCATCCCCGAATTGGGCAAAGTATAGTTTTTCGTTCTCTGCCGGCGTCCCTGCTTGGTCGACCGTGACTGTCTGCTGCGCTACCGTAAGAGTTCCGCTGCGCGCGGCTGCAGCGCTGTGAGCGGCCACTGAAAAAACCGCGTTTCCATTCCCACTCCCGGCCGCTCCGGAGGTAATGGTTATAAAGTCGGCATTCGAGGCTGCGGTCCAATTACAACCTGTTGGAGCGGACACGGTGATGGCCCCGCTGCCGCCTGAGGCCGAGAATGAAAAACTGGTAGGCGAAACCGCAAACGAGCACTGTCCTTCCTCCGCTGCAAAGGTCCGTCGGCTGATGAAGTCCTCGGTCTCGCGGCCATTCCCATTGGCGGAATTCGCAGCCACTACCAGAACCACGCCGCCGGCCCCGGCGGCAGGCGCAGTCCAACGAAAACCGAAAGTCGCTTCCGGAGAGCCTGCACGTGGCGAACTGTGCGTCACGTAGGTGATTTGAGATTGGATTCTCAAGTGCGTGCCGGGGTCGGTCGCAACCAGTACGCCCACAGAAGGGCGTGAGAGGCTTCCGTCGGAATTCACAAAAGCTGCAAACCCACCTCGCGCCAGGGCTGCGCTAGTGTTGGGGTTGTTGCGGACGACCACCGCAACATCATAGGAATTCCCAGGGATATACCTCTCTGGAAAACCGCTGACGCTCAGCAGATCCTGCCGCTGATTCAACGGAAACGTGGAGTGACAGCCACTCTGCGCGCACATGTTGCTGCTCAAAAATATCAGAGAAGGAGCGCCGCCACTTTCGGCCAAGAGCACGCAAATGGCCACTAAGACCAGCGCCAAAAGAATTCCGCCCACTCGGGATAGCCACATGTTTCAATAAAGCTTTCTAAAAATATTGAAGCCTAATTTGAGTCGTGCAGCACTCTCCCTAAAGCGCGCCAGGTATTGCGGAAGTGCTTGTACTTATTGAAGAGCACACCATAGAAACGCCGCCGGCCAGACTTGCCTCAATCCAAACCTGCGGCGCTTCATGATCCTCATCTCAGCGACCCATCAAAAATGCTCGAACGGCCCTGGTGAAACCTCACTCCAGAGTCACCATCTTTGCCAGACCGGAGGCGAATTGAACAACGGTCGCCGTCACGCGCACCGCTCCAGGTGAGGCTCCAAAAAGCGAACGAAGGGGCAGCGGATCAGAAGCTATGATCTCGAGACGACCTTCTCCGACAAGCAATTCGGGAATCAGTTCCCCCAGCAGGCGGCTGATCTGCTCTCCTGACCGTAGCAGGACAGGCGGCCCCTGCACTAGCCTCAACCCATCCGCGGAAGTGAAGCGAAAGGTAATACGCAGGTCCTGGTTGGACACGTTAACCACCGCTACTCCGGCTTCGGCTCCGCTCGCAGGATTGCGCACCACCTGAGCAGAAAATCTCTCGCTCGGTGAGGGTGAAGCACCGCCCGTAAAAGAAGGCAGGCCCGGGATCGAGAACGTTATTTGCGGAACCACCACATCAGCCGTAACAATCCTGGCGTATCCCGACTTAAGCGCCCCCAAGCTGTTGGTGTTGAGCAGCAGAGTCCCTCCCGGAGGAATGGTGAAGGGGACCGTGGGAAGGTTGACGACGCCGTCAAGGGGAGTTCCATCCGCATTCGAGAAAAACACCAGACCGCTGGCTGAAGAGGTGAGGGAAGCATTGGAAACATTTAAGGAAGTGAAGAAATCGGCGCCGCCGCCCAGTTGGGCAAAATGATGAACGTGTCTGGCGAGCTGGGCCCGGACCGCTCCGGCTGGGTTGACCGTGGTGTGCAGGTTCACATAAAAGAGTTCAGGCCTCTGAATCATCTCGTCCAAAATGAGCAGAGGAGTCTTTTCGGAAACCACGGCGCGTCTGAAGACCACTCCCTTTCCATCCTCATCCACCACGAAGTTAGCATCTGAATTGAAGACAATGGGGCCGTTTGCCCCCTCGGCTTCACGGTGAACGTGGAGGCCATTGACGATCGCGGAACCGGGAAATCGGTAGGCGACATCAAAGTCAACCGTGCCTCGGATTGAGCTGCCTTGTGCAGAGCGTGCTCGACGCGTCACGAGCGTTGCTTGTGCCATTGCGTCGAGCGCGACCACAGGTGGAACCTCCTCTTCGGGGAGCAGGGTTAGACGATGCACAAAGACTTCCTCTTCCAACTGGGTCCGCAGAGCCCCACCCGGATGTAGGGTGGTGTGAAGGTTCACATAGTAAAGATCCGGAGCCTCCACCAGACCGCGCAGCGCTTCGAGGGCCGCGCTGTCTTGCGCGTCTACCGCGACCGTGCGGCGAATATTGCCGATGCCGTCGACGCTCAAAGTGGAGCCAAGACCCGAATTGATGACAACGGGCCCATTCACTCCTTCCCGCCCGTTATGCACGTGAAGACCGACCAGGGTAATCGGACCCGCTTCAAAACCAAAATCCACATCGAAGTCTACTGTTCCGGAGGTCACATTCCCGCTGGCATCACGGTTGACTCGAGCTGTCAACAGGGAACGGCCCTGCGCCTGCGAGCTGATTGGGGGAACTTCAAGCTGAGGGAGTATTGTAGAGAGGAAAGCAAAGCGATCCGTAGAAAGTTGTCCGCGGATAATTCCCCCAGGGTGCGTTGTGGTATGGAGATTGACGTAAAACTCCGCGGGCTCAGACAGGATCCCTTCCAAAGCCAGCAATCCATTGAAATCGGTGCCGGCGACATCGACGCGACGCAACAAAGAACCGATGCCATCTTCGTCAGCGACGCTGTCGTTACCGCTTCCAATCCCCGAGCTCATCACTATGGGGCCATTGATGCCTTCAGTACCGCGGTGCACGTGCAGACCGGTGAATGTCACCGGCGAGGGAAAGCGGTATTCCACTTCGAAATCGACCGTACCGGAGACAACGACTCCCTGGGCATTGCGGCGAGCCCGCAGTGTCAGTGCGGCAACCCCGACAGCGTTCACACCCGTGACTGCCGGCACCTCCTGGTCGGGGGCCAGCAAGGTCCTGAAAACCCAAAGCTGGGGTGCGAGTTGGCCCCGTATGGCTCCACCCGGGTTCACCGTCGTATGCAGGTTTACATAGTAGAGATGCGGCTGGTTCAGAACGCCTCGTAAAGCCCTGAATGCGGTAGCGTTTGTTGCACCCACCACCACCCGGCGAGAAATAGTCCCCGTCCCGGTCGCCGTTATTACTCGGCGGGAACCACTCAGGTCGGTGCCGATGACTACCGGTCCCGCGATACCGGCCGGGCCATTGTGGATATGCAAACCGACAAGATTAGTCGAGGCGGGAAAACCGCTGAAGCTCACGTCAAAGTCGACGGTTGCGGACGTAGGCGCTCCGGCCTCATTTCGATTTACAAAAATGGTGATCGTGGCCGCGCCGGTCGCGCCCAATCCAGGGACCGGCGGCACTTCGTTCGATGGCGACAGAGCGGCTTGAAACACCAGTGTATCCATGCGGGCTCCTGCTGCCGCGGCACAGGAGAAAAAGACCGATAGAAAAACCGAGATCACCCTCCTCATTTTCCCCTCCTTGGAGTTTCAGTTTTTCAGAATGGGACACACAAAGCAAATCACAATAGGGTTAAAAAGCCTCGACCTATAATAGTGAAGCATCACTAAGTGTACATGTTTTCGCCAGCAATGAAGGGGACAAAGAACTAAACAGGAAATCGTCGAAAAGTTTTTTCTTTGTACAGGCCGCTTTGCGCAAGGCGGAGGACAGCGTTTCCGCCTTCTGCTTAAACTTGAAATCCAATCTTCTGAATTCCGGTCTCAATTCCTGGATAGGATCAACTTTTATTGGGTTGTGTTAAGTGCTACTCCATCAAAGCAAGGTCACGGTCCACCCAACGCGTTCCAGTGCCGGGTCTGAGTACATAAATACGAAGCAACGGATAAAGAACCAGTACGATGACTAAAGCCACCAGGAAGCCGAGCCGAAGCAAGGGAAATGTTGAAGTTTCAAGCATCAATGCTGCAACGGAAGCCACCACGATGCTGAGTATGCCGGCCCAATTCACGGCTTCGACCCGTTTGTGGTCGGCTCTGGTACGTTTTCTGACGAGGTAGTAGTCGGCAATCATCACGGCCGCGAAACAGGTGGTCAAAATGCCGAGGGCATTTAACCAGCGCTGTATGAGTTCCAAAATGCCTCCCACCACCATTAGCATGCCGATGATGTTGCCGAGGATCACCATGGCAAACCTTCCCGGTCTCCACCTTCCGAGCACGTCAAAAAGATTGGTTAACGCCAGCGACCCGGAGTAGGTATTCAGAACTTGCGCCTTGGCCTGCGCCAGATACATGAGAAGGAATCCAATCACGCTGGAGAGCACAATGAAAAAAGCGCCGGTATTGCTTTGGGCGAGATTCATGGCTGCAGCCGCGGCATTGCTATCATTTGCCTGACCCCGTGAAATCAAGTATTCGGCTACAGGCCCAGTTCCGCCATAGATGACTACGGTACCTGCGACTACTATGACGGTATCGATCATCACTGCGCCGGCAATGCACATGATGCCGACGTCGCGGCTGCTTCTTGCGTAGCGCGCATAATCGGCGTCGACCAGGGCCAGGGCGCCCGCAGACCCTGCCAGAGCCACCAGCACAATGACGAATCGCGACCAGTTGTCGCCGCCCGGGATCAATGGGCCATGGGTGAGAATTTCACCGATTGGAACGCCGGAGGCAAAACCGGTCTTCCAGATCATGTAGACGAGCAGCAGCAGAAAAGCAATGGTGGTGAGAGAAGAAACTCTCAACACCAGATTAATACCGAAAGTGGTCAGGAGGATCCAGGCGAGGGTCAAAATCCCGTAAATGAGAATACGATTGGACGTGGTATCCTGCCACCCGAAAGCAAAGAGCGTTCCGCTGTAAAGCAACGCATTCTCCAGGGCGAGAAAGCCCAGGATCATAAATCCGTAGATGGCCGAGGCAACCACAGAACCGCGCGCTCCGAATCCGTAGAAACGTCCGGTGACGGTGCTGGATACGCCTTCGAGATAGGCGATATGACCGATCAGCCAACCCAGTGCCGCCCCGAAAATGGCGACGAATACGCCCGCCAGAACTCCGGCCGCCACTCCCGCCACGGCCGTCACATATCCGGCAATCAGCAATTGCACCAGCGTTGTGACGATGCCCATGGTCATCCATGACAATTCCCATCCCGATTTGCGCTCAGACCGGGGAACGGTCGCCAGGGCATGATCCTCGACGATTTCCGCGAGTGTCCGTTCCGGCGCCGCAGGCACCGCACCGCCCGCTCTTGCTTGCATAAGCTACTCTCTACGAAAATAGATTTCAGCTTTGGATCAATGAAGAAGGGTTTTACCCCTTAAAGTTCTGATTTTAGTCCAGCGACATTGAAAGCGCCAACACTTAAGCGGTTTTGCTTATATATAGGTTTAGGTAGGTTTAGGGAGAGGGACCATCGAGGTTCTACAATTCCCGAAATGATTAGCGGCGCCTCTCACCGGCGTGACTTGAGACGCAGTCGCAAGAGGGTCAGATCTTGAGAAGAACAGACCATGAGATGGGCAGTTCCTTAAGGCTGACTTCCGTCTCAAAAAGCGTGGCGCATTGAGGGCAGTAGTACTGTCTGAGCTCAAACCTTCCTTTCTCGTACCACTCTCCACGAATGGGGCCGGCATCTGTCTGAGGTCCCCTGCGAACAGCAGCATGTCGCTTCGGATTCTCGTCAGCTCGACAGAAGACCCAGCCACACTTCTTGCACTCAATAACCTTGGAATCCAAATTAATCTGCAGATATTCGCCCAGGTCCTGCACAGTCATCACAATACCCTCTTCATTTGCAATCTCTCCGCTCGAATGCGTGCCCGGCGATGTTCAGTTTCATCCCAAAGCACCTCTCCATTTTCCGGATCGATCACCACGCCGTAAATACGCTCTGCTGTGCTCATTCCCACGTAGCCCTGCTCCACATCATGCCGGACCAGCAGCGGATCACGTTCGAGCGGGTCGCCGTAGCCTCCTCCCCCCGGAGTGTTGAGGTAGAGGACATCGCCGTTTCCTATTAACAAATCAGCCACCTTGGGTGCAAGAACCTCCAGCCTTCCCTCAAGGGCGCCAACAGAGCCGGCGAATTCACTTTGCTTCAACATCTCCCCAACGTTGCTAGCGCGCACGAGTAAGTAGCGAATGCTTGAACCAGGCTGGCCGCCGAAAATTCCCGAGGTCTGGCAGGCTTCGGCCCCCATTCCAGCAACCACGGCCTTCACGGCTTCCGCGTCATGCAAGGTGAACATGATTTCGACCGATACTCCCCCACGGTATTTCCCCGGTCCCCCGGAATCGCACAGTTCGCGGCGGAACAGATATAAAACGGGGTAAGTGGACTCAAATGTTTCCACGTTGTGCACGCTGGGAAAGGGGGTCTGGAGCAGACCTCCGGTGTCGACGCCATCCTTGTAGCTGCGCGCCCCGCCTGATCCCGACGTAGGATCCATGACATATGCCACAAAAAAGTGATGATACTGATTCAGTCCGGCGAACACGATGGCAGGATAGGATCCCGCCCAGCCTGCCATTGCTTCTTGTCGGTGCTTGGGGCTCGTGCCCAGCATTTTCGAGATGTTGATGGTGGCAACATTAGTCACGGCAAAAGAAGTCCCAATCGAAGAAAAACCACAAGGAGCCGGGAAACTGCAATTGACGACAGTTCCTTCAGGAGCGATGACCTGGATGGGTTTCAAGATCCCCTGGTTCCACAAAATGTCGTAGCAGAGAAGGCTGCACACGGATGCCTGCAGCCCTGCCCAGGTGCTGGCAAAGTTCGCATTGATCAGCCCGGGTCCTTCCCGATCTGTGCCGGTGAAATCGAACGTCAGCGCGTCCTGAGATTTCGTCATTGTGCAGACGATCTTGTAAACCTTATCCTCGAGGCCATCATGGTCGTGGTAATCAGTGTGCGTCCAGACACCATCCGGCAACTCCCCCAACCGCCTGCGCATTTTTTCTTCCGAATGATCGATCATGGCCTGCATCACGCCTTTGACGGTGTCCGCTCCGTATCTCTCGATCAGATCCAGGATGCGTGACTTGGCCACGTTATTTCCCGCGATCTGCGCTTTGAGGTCCAAACCCACTAAAGGCGGCACACGCACATTGTTTAGAAATAGATCGAAAATATCCTGTCTTAACCGACCTTGTTCCACTATTCTTGTGGGTGGAAAACGGAGACCCTCGCCGAAGACTTCAGTAATCCGCGGATGCATCCCGCCCAGTCCGACAGCACCTATGTCCAGTACGTGCATGGCCGTCCCAGTCCAGGCGAAAATTTCGCCTTGGTAGTACACCGGAGAAACAATGGCGACGTCCGAAGGGTGCACAGCTCCCAGGTAGGGATCATTGATGATAAACATGTCGTCCTCAAAGATCCCGGCCCCTCGGCTGCAACTTTCAAGGGTGCTGCGGATGATGAAGGGGAGCGTGGCTACAAAGTGTGTTACATAAGCGCCGACGATGACCAGGGAGCCGTCGGGAAGAAAAAGGCCGGTATTGAAATCTTTCGACTCAGTGCAGACTGGAGATCCGGACACTTTGGTCAATGTAATTCCCATCTCGTCGTTAATCTGCCAGAGGCGGTGCGAAAGCACTTCCAGAGTCACTGGATCGATCTTTGTCTTTGATGAGACCGGCTCAAGATCCGGCGCCTTCATGAGTCCTCCGAAGGTTTCAGGCTGAGATAATGAAGTTCAGGTATTCGTCGACACGGCCTTTTCGACCGGGCGGTATCACGATGGTCGTAGTGGCGCTTTCCACAATTGCGGGTCCTGTCAATTCATGACCCGCCCGGAGCTTTTCACTATCGTAGATAGGGGTTTCCGTAAAACCACCGGATGGTCTGAAAAACGCCATTCTTCTGGATTTGAGCGCTTGCCAGGAATCCGAACTTGTGGGCTGGCTTCTCTTCAGGACCGGCTTGGGAGTCCTGGCGCTGGCCATGATCCGGAAGGTAATGATCTCAACACCGGCTTCCTTGAACGCCGCCCCTTTGCCGTAAAGCATTTCGTACCGTTTCTCAAACTCGGCGATGACAGCTTCCAGATCTTCTGGCGTGGTTAAACGGCCCGGCACAGGGACGATGATCTCGTGGACTTGGCGTCCATAACGCATGTCGAGAGTGCGTTGGAGGAGGGAACTTTCCTGGTAGACGCCTTCACGTTTGAGCATCTCCAGAGCCCTCTCTTCCAATCGTTTAAAGTTCGCTTCAATCCGGTCCACTTTGGCGGGCAAAACTATATGCTCAGAAATACTCAGTGAATGGTTGAGATCGGAGACGGCAATTCCAAAGGCGGAATGGGTGGAGGAAAGCAGGGGGACAATGATTTGAGAAACACCGAGATCTTTCCCGTATTCAGCGCAATGGATAGGGGCGGCCCCGCCGTATGCAAACAGAACGAATTCACGAGGGTCGTAACCTCTTTCTACCGTCACCTTGCGAAGCAGGTCGCTCATTTGTGCGTTCACCACCTCATAAATTCCGGCAGCCGCCTCCACAGTATCCATCTGAAGCGTTTCTGCAATTTTTCTTTTAATAACCTCTTCGGAAAGCTTTCGGTTCAGTTGGATTCTGCCGCCGAGAAAATAATCCGGATTCAGATAGCCCAGAATTACGTTAGCGTCCGTTACCGTGGGCTCCTCTCCGCCCCGGGCATAACATGCAGGACCGGGGTCCGCTCCTGCGCTCTGGGGCCCTACACGCAATTTGTTAACGTCAATCCAAGCCACGCTTCCCCCACCACTGCCAATCGAAGTGATTTCCACCATGGGAACCGAAACATGGTAGCGAGCCACGATGGAAGGAGCCGTCATCAGCATGGACCCGTTTGCAATCAAACCCACATCAAAACTTGTGCCCCCCATATCGGTATTAAGGAGGTTCTCGTATCCCAGCAGTCCTCCCAGAAATGAGGACGCCACAATTCCTCCTACCGGGCCCGAGTTCAACGTAAAGATCGGCTTCTCGTTTGCTTCGGCAGTGGGAACTACCCCTCCCGTACATTGCATGATCATTGGGGAACGTTTTAACCCCTTGCTTTTGAGGAGCTCGCCCAACTTTTCCATGTAAACTCTCAGTACCGGCTGCACGTAGCAATTCAACACAGTAGTCGCCGTTCGTTCGTACTCGCCAATGACCGGGATCAACTGGCTTGAAGCGGTCACTGAAACATGAGGGAGTCTTTTTTCAATGATTGCCTTGAGTTCCTCCTCGTGGGTGGGATTCGCGAAAGACCACAGGAGGCAAATTCCTATCGACTCCACCCCCTTTCTGGCCAGGCTTTCAACCGCCCGCTCTGCATCCTCAAGATTCAGAGGAGCCACCACTGCCCCCTTATAATCGATCCTCTCCATGACCCCCTGTATCAACGTGCGGGGCACCACCGGAACCGGTTTGTCGGTACGGCTGTAATGAGTGATCTCCGACTCGCTGAGCCCCGCCACTCTGCCCAGCCCGCGCATGATGAGAATGGTATCTTCAAAACCCCGAGTCGTGATGAGGCCCACTTTCGCTCCGCGACGCTCTAAAATGGCGTTGGTGGCAACCGTGCTGCCATGCGCAAAGATCAAGACCCGGCCAAGCAGGTCCTCCGCGGGCAAACCCATCTGTCGGGACGCAACCTCCACGGCCTCGAGAATTCCTTGTGAGGGATCCCGGGGAGTCGACGGGGCTTTGAACTGGCGGGTGTGTCCGGAGTCATCCAGGAGAACGAGATCAGTAAAGGTTCCGCCAACATCAATTCCGATTGTGTAAGAGGGCATTTTTATGAAACTCCCGGCCTGCCTTCAGGGGTCAATGCGTCTCGTGGATTGCGGCTGCAATAAATCATACATTTCGTCTCATTATCCGGTTTGAAATTGCGCTGATGCTTTACCATTCCCCATGGGCCCTTTGTCTACCCTGTCTTCTTGAACGAAACACTCATCTCCTCTGAACGTGAAAACCGTTCAGCTTATCGACGGTGCTCTTGAAGCCGGGAGGGAGAACCAGAGTCGTCGCGGCTAATTCGACAATAGCCGGTCCGGCGATTTTATGGCCGGGTTTCAATTTATTTCCGTCGTAAATGGTGGTTTTGTGAAAACGACCCAGAAAGAAGCAGTTTCTCGAACCTTTCACCATGTTTTTGGCGGGTTGCGTTTTTACCGGTCGTTTTTCAAGCTTCGGTTTTGAAGTCTCCATCACGATTTTGATTCGATAATTGATGAGTTCCACCGGCCGGTCGGGCATTGAAAACGTATACAATTCCACATGTCTCTTGTGAAAACTTTGGATGACGGATGCCAAATCGCGTGCGGTCAGTCTTTTTCTAGGCATCGGGATTTCGCTCTCGCGAAACTGCCCGTCATAACGCATCTCTACTGATCTGTAGATGTCGAACCTTTCTTTTTGAAGCTTCAGCATGCGCACGGCGTCTGATTCCATTTCTTCGTACAACCGGGTGATTTTTTCGAGATCGACTTGGGCTGGATCAGCGACGGTGATGATCATCATAGAGTGGGAGAAGTCATATTGGATGTCGGAGCGGAGCCATCCAAAAGCAGCCATGCAACTGGCGACATTGGGCACCAGAACATCGCGGATCGCCAGCTCCTGTGCAATAGGTGCCGCCACGAGAGGACCTGCGCCGCCCCCTGCCACCAGGCAGAATTCGCGAGCGTCGTAACCCTCCCGGGTGACTTTCTCACGGATGGCGGAACTCATGTTGGCAACGCTGACGCGAAAGATTGCCTCCGCCGCTTCGACAGCGCTTTTGCGCAGCGGTTTTGCAATCCTTTGTTCAATGGCTTTTGTTGCACGCGTTACCTCAAGCCTTCTCTCTCCGCTCAGAAAATAATCCGGATTCACATAGCCCAGCAGCAATGCCGCATCTGTGAGCGTCGGCTCCTCCCCTCCTTTGGCATAGCAGGCGGGACCGGGACTGGCCCCGGCACTCTGCGGTCCGACGCGCAAAACACCCAGGGAATCTATCCAGCCAATACTCCCGCCCCCTGCGCCCACACTGTGAATCCTGGTCATGGGAATCGCAATCCTTTGATCCGCCACCCAATCGTCAGTCGTGGTACCGATCTCGCCGTTCGCGATCAATGTGACGTCAAAACTCGTGCCTCCGGCATCGGTCGCGATCACGTTACGGGTATTGAGAACGGATCGTGCGTAATAGAGGGCGGAGACAGGACCTCCGCACGGACCCGACCCGATGGTCCAGATGGGTCGCTGGGCAACGGCTTCCGGAGTCGCCACGCCTCCATTGCTCTGGGCAATCAGCAGCCTACCTTTAAACCCGTCGCTTCGCAGCCTTTCATCCAGAGAGATCAGGTAGCTTCGCACCAGCGGTGCCACATAAGCATCGAGCACCGTAGTGCTGAAACGTTCAAATTCTCCGATCTGGGGAAGAACGTCGCAAGAGAGCGAAATCTCAACATCGGGCCATTCCTGGGCAATGATGGCTGCTGCCTTCTTTTCGTGAACCGGATTCAAATGAGAATGCAGAAAGGCCACGGCCAGCGATTGGATCTTTTCCCGATCTAGCTTTTCCATAGCTTTGCGGACGCTTTCCTCATCGAGAGCTGTCACGATTTTCCCCTCGTGACTCATTCTTTCCTTGACCTCCAATCTCAAATAGCGGGGTACCAGCGGCCGTGGAAATTCGACCCGCACATTGAGACCCGTATCTCGTCTGCCTCTTCGTAGTTCTACAACGTCGGCAAAGCCTGCAGTCGTGATCATCCCGACGGGAGCGCCCTTTCGTTGAATGACGGCATTTGTCGAGACGGTGGTGGCATGAATAATGGATTCAATCCTTTCCAGAAGCTCTTTCAGGCTGACCCCGTAATGTTCCGCAATTTTTTCGCAAGCTTTGAATACTCCAATTCGGAGGTCCTGAGGAGTCGTGTCCGTTTTGAATTCCAGCAGTCCTTGGTTCCCATCGAAAACAAGCGCATCCGTATGCGTGCCCCCTACATCGATCGCGAGTTTAAACATTGCGTCATAATCCTTCAGTCATGCGCCGCCGCGAAGCTTTTGCGTTGCCTCTTGGTCAATGGTTAATGTTTCCGGATCCAGGATGACGCGGTAAATCTCCTGCGCAGAACGGAGAGAGATGTAGCCATTCAAGACATCGCTTCGGACCGCCTCCGGGTCACGTTCCATTGCCCTTCCCCACCCTGCTCCACCTCCTGAGTTCTGAATGAAAATGTCTCCCTTCTCCAAAAAGAAGGGGCCTCTTTTGCCATAGACAATTTCCTTTTCACGGTTCCGGGCACGAATGATGTATTGTTCATTTGGGGGCTGCACCTCCCCTCCTGCCACTGCGTAGGAGCGCGTAGTGATCTTGTCCGATGGACCGGTAACGATGGCGTGCTCCAGTTCGGTATCGCTTATCCATTCCACATGCACACCCAGACCTCCTCTCCATTTGCCCGCTCCAGCTGAATCAGTCCTCAACCGATAGTCACGGACGATCCAGGGATGTCGAGATTCAATGACCTCAACGTTCCCTTTCCTCAGGGCGCCGAAGCAGGAATCAGGTCCGAGGTGTGGCCAGCCATCATGCCCACAAACTGCACCCGTCCCTCCCTCCCCGTTAAAAGTACCGGCAAAATATCTTCGCCCTTTCCGGTCCACTCCCCATTCTGCAAAATGAAAATTGCCCACGCCCCCCGCGATGACTCGTTCCGGTCTCGCTTTTCCAAGCGCCTGCAACACCGAAAACATGATTTGAGTGCCCACGTTCACGGGGCAGGCTCCAACCGTCGCCGGATAGCGGGGGTTGACCACCGTTCTTTCGGGCGCAGTGACCTCGATTGGTCGGAAGCTGCCCTCGTTGTGGTAAAGCGCCAACTCCGGACCGAAGGTGGTGAAGATGGAAATACAGCTGTAACAATGGGTATTGGACCAGGGGCTGTTGATGAAGTTTACCTGAGGGTCGCTCCCTGAAAAATCAACCTTGATGCGGGTCCCTTTGACCTCCACGTTGCAGCGCACCCACACCGGCACGCCGTATCTTTGAGGGCTCCCGTCATCGTCGGCAGCACTTTCGCCGGAGTATGTCCCATCAGGAATCCGCCTGATCTCTTCTTTCGCGGACTTCTCCATGACGTCGTACATGTGGTCGATGTAAGTCTTTACCGTTTTCTTGCCGTACTTGCGAAAGAGGCTGAGACAGCGTTCCTCACAAGTCTTCAGCGCGGCGATCATCGTCTTGATATCCATTTCCTGCTCTTGACGAAAGCGAACATTATTCATCAGGAGGTCCCAGAGGTCCTTCTGCAGACGGCCTTTGCTATAAAGCTTGATAGGCGGAATGCAAAGCCCTTCGGCATGGATATCGTAGGCACCCGAGAAATAGCCACCTGGGAAAGCACCCGAAGTATCGAGCTGATGGCCCTTGGAGAAAGAAAAAAGCAGTAATTCATTCTGGAAAAAGATAGGTGCCGCAAAAGACCAGTCAGGCAGATGAGTGCCGTGCGCAGTATAGGGACAATTAAAAATAAAAACATCACCGGGATGGATATCCTTGCGGTACTTCTCCACAATGTCCCTGACCTGAAATCTGCCGATACCCATGATGGGAGGCAAGACTGTATGCGCCGCAACCATCCCCCCACGGGCATCATAAATTCCGACAAAATGATCCATAAGCTCCGCTGTAATCACGCTGGTTGAGGCACGTACCAAGACGTTGCTCATTTCACGTGCGGTGGTGACCAGGTAGTTCCAGATCACCGATAACAGTCCCGGCTCTATTTTTTTCTCCATTGCTCGTTTCTCCGCCTGAGTGAATTGAATTGAGAAAACCTTTCTCTTTTATCGGAGGCCGGCAAAGGTCACCGCACCACTGCGTCCTGGTAATCCGGATCACCTCGAAGCAGACCGTACTGCCCCCAAAGGGCTTTGCTCAGAACCTTCACGTCGGAGCGCACCATGGGGTAGGGCATCCGCAAAGGCCCCCCAGTCATTCCGACCAGGCCATCCCAGTACTTCCAATGAGCCATCGGATAAATTCCCATTGCGAAAGTCTGGGCATGAACTGACCACCAGAGATCTCGCAACGGCTGCAGACCCCAGTAAATCTCCCAAGCTTTCTCCAGGTCGCCTTTTACGGCGGCTCGCACGTAGTTGGTTAAAGGATGAATTTCTTCGTTTTGCCACTGGTGACAGACCGGATTTCCGATGACACACGTCATTCCCAAGTTGGCAATGCAGGGAAGCCACCAGGATTCAAAGGGCTCGCTGACGAGGATCCTCTTGCCGCAAAGCTTGAACGTGAGCGTATTGTGAGCCATGTCAAAGGGACTATGCTTGATGGCCGCGGCTGTGGGAATCTCCGCCATCCGGGCCACCGTCTGCGGACTGACAGTTCCACCCGGGGTTTCCCAGTTGTAGTGTCGGGTGATGTAAAGATTAAAGGCCATGTCAACCTGGTCCGCCAGCTTCTTCGTAAATTCATACACCTCGTTTTCTGTCTTGGGTCGAAAATTGAACGGATAGCCAAAGAAAAACCAGTGTCCTCCCAGGTTTTCCCACTCTTTGATCATTCTTACTGTTGTATTGCAAAAGGTGGAACTGAGGGGCTCGCCGGCATCGATCTGCGGGCCGGCCAATGGCTCGTTGATGAAAACGCTGGCAACGAGTCCCACTTTCCCCGCCTCGTCGCCAGCGATTCTCATGATCTCACGCATCTCTTCAAGGTCGTGGCTCAGGCAAGCCATGGCAAAACCCCTGATACCGGGGATGCGGGAGATGCGCCGTATATCGCTCCTGATCCCCTCTTCGTCCAGCTCTAACGTTTCCGCTTTGTACGAAGGCAGAAGAACGGTTTCCAGACCCCCTCCTGCAAACTTCTCCCTGAAAAATTCTTTGGCTTCAGATCTTCGATAAGGCAACATGGACAGAACCTCTCCAAGCTGGATCAGGCCGCCGTATTCTCTTTCGTGCTCCCCGCAAAAGGAAATTCAGGCGGGTGACAACGGAAAAACGCAGGCAGCTTCATGAATGTCGGCTTCACCATCCGCCGAGTCGACTCGCCGGTTTAGAAGCTCAGACGAAATGCAAACTGGATCTGCCGCGCCGACCCCACCCCCCGCGGACTCCCGAAGCCAGGCAAGGGAGTTCGCGTCCCGTCTCCAAATTTCCGGGGAACCGGCCCTATGAAATCAGGGGCGAGATAAACCGTATTGAGGTCGAGGACATTTACTACGTTCAATAAATTAAAAAACTCCACGCTGAAGACACCTCGGAGGTGTTCGCTAAAAGGAATCCCGCGCTGCACACGCAGATCCATGCTGAAATACGGTTCCCCCTGATAAACGTTTCGGCCGCTGGCTCCCACCCGATCAGAAAAGGGGAAGTTGTCGCCGTTTACATCAAAGCCCGTCAAGATCGAGAAGAAACGGGCGCTCTGAGCCGTGAGCAGCACGGAAGCGGTAAAGTCGCGCAAAGCCACCGGCCATTGATTGGGGGAATCCGCCACCAGGGCCAGGTTGAATCGATGCTGATTGTGGTTGTCAGACAGCGCACGTTCCAGATGGGGGCGGTAATAATCCTGTGACAAGCCTTGAAATTTGAGAGTGGTGAGATTGTCGATCGATTTTGAAAAAGTGTAGTTGGCCAGCACGCTGTAATGGCGACTGAAGGACTTGCGCAGCGAAAGCATGCCTGCGTGAAAAATCGAATAACCGCTTGCATCGTTTAATATTGTGAAACCAAAACGAAAATCGGCAGGCCTGAAGAGCGTCTTTCCATTGGGCAAAGTTCCGATCGGGATCGTGTTGATATTCCCCCCGCCCACCAATTTCAACGCGTGAACAACCTGGTAGCCCAGACCTAAAAACCAGTCTTGCGCAACGGCATATTCCAGCTGTAGGCTGGCTTTCTGAGCATAAGGATCCGGGAAGTCACGCTGGTTGAATCCCAGGGGGAACTGGGCCAGCACTTGGGGAACTGGAAACATCCCCCGGCGCGTAAAATCGATGAAGGCTTGCGCTGCCAAGGGCGGGATGGCGACGCCCACCGGTCCGAATCGGCCGAAACCCGTGAGGCTTTGCTGTGGATTGCGAAGCGCTGGAATTAACGGATTGTCGAGGTAGATGCCGATAGGGGCCGTGCCGTTGCCACTCTGCACAAGGTCGCTCAGTGGGAACTGCCCATTGAAAATACCGAACCCGCCGCGTACCACTCCCTTTCCTTGATTAAAGGACAAGGCCAAACCGATTCGAGGTTGAACATTATTAAGATCGTTGGTATGGAAATTTCCGCCGGCGAGATCAGGGTCGTCCGGGCGAGTTTGTACTTCGTAGCGCAGTCCCCAGGTCAAAGTAAAATTTGACGCAATCTGCCATTGATCCTGGGCATATAGACCGTAAATCTGATAAGTAAACCGGCTTCGGGTTGCCCGTCGAAACTCGTCGGCTGCCGCTCCGCTGAAAAGTCCGCTTTGAAAATTCGGGTCGCGCGGCGGCAGCTGCTTGCCAAAAAAAGATTGGGGTTGTCCAAAGAGGAAAACCAGCGCGGAGGGCTGCGTAAAAGGTCCTTGTGCAAAAAAGCTCTCCGGTGAAAAAATTGCTAGGCCCGGCACCAGCATGGGCGCCCGCACGTCGTTAATGACTTGGTGGAATTCTCCTCCCAACCGGAGCGAGTGATCGCCGCGAGCATAATTCACGTCTTCCTCAAATGCCGCACGCTGCTCCCGAAAAAACGGCACACTGCCTACAATACTCCCAGAGGAAAAGAGATTCGGCAATTGGAGAGAAGGCTCCAACCCGGCTCCTACCGGTTCGAGTACCACAGTCCTTCGTCCGTATTGCCCGGAGGTTTCCAGGGTTAAGACAGGGGAGAGCACATTGAGCAGTGTAGCATTGAAGGTCTGGTCGCGCTGAGGGCTGTGACGAAACGTAGAAGGCAATCCCAGCCCCGGAGGCGCCCCCAGCACGTCTTCGTAATTCAAATCAGCGAAAATGTATCGGGTGTTCAAAAGAGCTGTATTGCTGAATTCGTGGTCCACACGAATTAAGAATTTGTCAAAATCTTCCACCTGTAAAACCGAGGCCAGATCTTCCCGCGAGAGCCCAAAGAACTGTTTGACACCGTTAATGCCGTGGATTGCCTGAAGAATGAAATCGGAATAGATGGGCGATTCGGCACGTCTCTGACCTTCGTAGCCTCCGAAGAAGAAGGTTTGCTCACGGCGAAGCGGCCCTCCCAATGTTACTCCGAACTGGTTAAAACGCAGAGCATCAAACCCTGGCCTGGAAAGTATGTTTTTTGCATTCAGCTCGTCATTTCGAAAGAATTCGTAAGCAGTCCCGTGAAATTCGTTCGTGCCCGATTTTGTCACTGTATTAACCACGTTCCCGAAACTGCGACCAGTGTCTGCCGTATAAGGATGGTTGGCGACCCGAAATTCTTGTACCCAGTCCTGTGAGGGCGATGTGCGTTGCACGCCGGAAAGCGCCATGGTGTAGTCCACACCATCAAGCGCCATAAATACCGTATGGGTTTCCCGCACACCGGAGAAACTGAGCTTCAAAACCGTCTCTTGAAAAGGAGACTGGTTGCTTGCTGATGTGCTTTGTCCGACCACCGCTCCAGGTGTCAACACGACGAAATCGATAAACTGTCTCCCCTGAATGGGGAGATCCTCAATCTTCCGTTCATCGATGAGCTGACTGATCTCAGGCTTCTGAGGATCCAAGGTTTCCGCCGTAGCTGAAACCTCGACTGCCTGCTGCACCTCGATGCCCAGCGTCACGCTCATGCTGGCAGTCTGCCCTACGGAGAGCTGGAGGTTAAGGGTGCGGCTTTGAAAGGAAGGGGCCTCCACGGTAGCCTCATAGGCTCCTGCTCGCAAGCTGGGAATCACCGCCAGACCTTCCTCGTTCGCGATTGCCGCCCGCCCGGCCCCAGTCTCTTTGTGGGTCACAGTGACGCTAGCGCCTGGCAGAACTCCACCGGATGCATCCTGCACGGTAATGCGCAGAGTCGCTAACTCCTGAGCCGGAACGTTCCCTGCGAACGGAAAGGCCCAAACCGCCACGAACAGAACACCGAAGAGTGAATTGAACTGAATCGAAGCCATCGCTGAGTCCTCCCCAGTGAGATTGAACGGCTGTTTACTGCTGACAATTGGCTTATCTTCAAAATCTTTTCTTTTTTGCGGAGCGGGTTCTATTTAAATCTGGTTCCGCAGAGCTTCGCTCTTCCTTAGCAATCTGACAGTCTGCTTGCAGAAAATTATGGCCCTTGACCAACTGAAGATCAAGGACTTTTTGTCTTCCGGGAAACAAGCAACAGGGCGGGGGTGCCCAGAGCAGGAAGGGGCATGTTTTTTCTTTCTAATCCCATCTGTCTACAGAAACGGTAGAATAGGATGAGGTGAACTGAAAGATAGGGAACGTCGCGAGTCCCAGCAGAGGCTCAAGCTAACCTCGCTTGCGGCTGATCCGAAATATTCTTCCCAGCAGGATGGCCAACGGGGCTGCGGCAATGCTCGCCAGCGCACCCATTTTTGCCTCTTCAAGGCTCACTATCTCCTGAAACGCCACCGTGGCTATAAACAGCGAAACGGTAAAACCAATGGCCGCGCAAAATCCCATGGCGGTGAGTTCTTTCCAGGAAACCGCTTTGGGTAAGGAAAATCCCAATTCAGTGCGCCGTGAAAGGCGCAGATCTCTAGTGGGTGCAAAACCCACCCGGCAACTATCGCTCCAGCCGGTAGCAACGGGAGCGGTGATGGAGGTAACAACATCACCGAAGCCTCC
>JACQSY010000077.1 GCA_016211085.1 Acidobacteriota bacterium
AGTACGTCAAAGAAAAACTGAAAACCGGAGAAAATATCGACCCTGAGTCTTAGCCGAAATTAGCCCTCAAACTGGTTCGAAAATGGGGGGCAAGATCCATCTGCAGATGGTGACCCACGCTCTCTCTGCCGATCGGCGAATCGGCATGGTTCTCCTCAAGCCGGGGTGGGAGCCTGTCTATTACGAGCGCCCACCCATCCACGCGGTAGGCGGCATGGGAGAAATTACTGAATATCGACAACTCGAAAATGAAGAATTCGACATTATACTGAGAGGGCTTTCCCGATACAGGATTATCGAGGAGCTGCCGGGCGGTTCTTACAGAGTCGCACGTGTGCAATTGTTGCCGGATATAGGCCCTGGATCTAAGTTCGTGGGACAGTTTGCAGGCGAACTGGTCTCTTGTTTTCGAGAAGTGGTGAAAGAAAGCGTCGCTAACGAACTGAACCTGGATGTTCTCACCAGGCTCGATTTCGTCGCACTCGTAAACGCGGTTTGCTCCTCACTGGATCTTGATGTCCGGGAAAAGCAAAGCTTGCTCGAGTTGGACCAGGTAAAAGTGAGGGCCGAGAGAATCTTGGTGTTGCTCAGACAGAGACTTTTTCAAAAGCGCTGCTTACAGAAGTTCAATCATTTAAGGCCTCAAGATCCTCGTGTCAATTAGTCTGCTTTTCAGCCACTTTCTTTTTCCCATTCTTTTCCTGACTCAGGGAATCCAAGAAGAGAATATTCCTGGATCCGGGCGCGGTGAGGCTTTAAGCGCTCGTGCAGCCAACTATCAGATCCAGGCACGGCTGGATCCTCAGGCCCGAACCATTCGGGGCATAGGGGTGATCACCTGGAAAAACCTTTCAAATCAATCCGTTGATCGCTTCTATTTCCACCTTTATCTCAATGCTTTTAAGAATAACCGGTCGACCTTTATCAGAGAAAATCACTTTGATCCGCTTTGGAGTCGTGTTCGCGAACCCGATTCCTCGTATTGGGGGTACGTTCAGGTGGATGGGGTTGAAATGCTTGGCCACAGCATGCTTCCCGCTCCGGGAGCGGTAAAAACCGAATACGTCCAGCCGGACGACGGGAATTCACTGGATCAGACGGTGATGGTGGTGAGGGCGCCGATCCAGGTGCCGCCGGGCGAGGTTGCGCGCTTCCGTATCGAATTCACCTCAAAGCTGCCGCGCGGCGTAAGCCGGACCGGTTGGGCCGAGGACTACTTTTTCGCTGCTCAGTGGTTTCCTAAGATCGCTGTTCTCAAATCCGACGGATGGAACGCACACCAGTACCATCGCTCTACGGAATATTTTGCCGACTTCGGAACCTATGATGTGGAGTTAACGGTACCGGCATCTTTTGTTGTAGGGGCCACTGGCCGTCGCGTTTCAGAGCAAAGCAATCCTGATCAGACCAAGACCGTCCGTTACCTTCAAGATGATGTGCACGATTTTGCCTGGGTGGCCGGGTCGCGGCTCCGTGAAAAGAAACGGCACATCGAACGGACGCATTTTGCGCCGTTAGAGGTGACGCTTTTGCTGCAACCCGAGCATGAGCATCTTGAAGAGCGTCACTTCACAGCAATTCGCCATGCCGTCCGTTATTTCGGTGATTGGTTTGGCGAGTATCCTTATCCAACACTCACGGTCGTGGACCCCGCGTACGGTAGCGCCACCGACGGCATGGAGTACCCCACTTTCATTACCGGAGGCACCCATTTTTGGGCGCCTCGTTCCGTCCTGTCTCCTGAAGGAGTGACGGTTCACGAATACGGCCACCAGTACTGGTACGGCATGGTTGCTAACAATGAGTTTGAGGAGTCGTGGCTGGATGAAGGAATCAATTCCTGGGCAGAAGCACGGGCGCAAAAGCACGCCTATGCTCCCAGTGCTTTCTTAAGGCGTTTTTTTGGTGGGATCCCTTTTGTCGCAAACTCGGTGCGTATTCCTTTTGAGACTTCCTCTTTACCCAATTTGCGTGCCGATGGAACCGCAGATGAAATGGTCCGCCCGGGCTGGCTGTACAAAGACCGCGCCAGCTATCGTGTGAATTCGTATTACAAGCCGGAACTTATTTTATGGACCCTGGAGCGCCTGGTGGGGGGGAAGAGAATGCTCCGGGTGATGCAGACCTTTCAGACCCGTTATCGGTTTCAGCACCCTACGACCGCGGACTTCGTGGCTACGGTCGAAGAGGTGCTGGGACAGGAAATGGACTGGTTTTTCGATCAAACGCTCTTTAGTTCTGAGGTAATGGACTTTTCCATCGAAACAGCCAGTTCCAAGCCGCTTCCGCCGCGAATCGGCTTTTTCGATCGCAATGGAACTCCCAGCTACCAGAAGGAAAAGCCTGCGCAAAAGGCCATTTACTGGACTGAAGTCGTGGTGCGGCGGTTGGGAGGAATCCAATTCCCGGTGGAGGTCTTGATGGTATTTGAAAATGGTGAAAAAGTCCGCCACCGTTGGGATGGCAACTACCGTTGGAAAAAATACCATTTCGAAAAGCCAAGCCGGCTTAAATACGCAGTGGTGGACCCGGAACGTAAGCTGCTCCTGGATATCAATCCCGTGAACAACTCCAAATTTGTTGCCGGGAACTCCAATCCGGTCCCCGCGGTATGGAAATGGGCTTCCAAATGGCTGTTCTGGGTTCAGAACTTATTGGAGACACTGGCATTTGTTGCGTAGAAATTATCTAGGCCTGGGGATTCGACTGCTGTTGCAGCACAAGAAGGCTGTTGTCTTTTTTTACCTCTCAAGCCTGCTGGTGGCGGCGGTGCTGACCGTTCCCTTGTTGCAAGCACTTCAAGACTCCCTGGGATCGAGCCTTTACCGCGAGACCCTGCTGCGCCGCATGGATTACGATTGGTGGCGCTTATTTCAAGACCGTGCTTCGGGTCTGGTCGCCATGTTCAGTCCAACGGTGCTTGGGCTCGGTCCCTTCGCTGAATCGCTCGAGATACTTCTCGACCGTTCCTGGACGACTCTTCCGCGATCCCTTCTCGCCACCGGCGTACTGTACCTTCTGATTTCCAGTTTCTTTACTGCAGCGTCCCTGGGATCATTTGCCTTCGATCCAGCTGGGACGAGCATCCGTGAGTTTCTTCTTCAGGGATCCCGTCTCGCGGGACGTTTCTTCCGCATCGGCATTCTGGCGCTTGCAACCTACGTGGTGCTGGCGGCTGTAGTCTTTGCTCCTATGGGAACACTCGAATCGTATCTGAAACAAAGAGCGTCAAATGATGTCATCGCCTTTTCGTGGAGCTTCATCCGCTACTCACTGGTTCTCCTGATTCTGTTAGTGACCAACATGGTGTTTGACTATACGAAAATTAAATCAGCGGTAGAGGACCGCACCAGCGTCGTTCTTTCTTTCCTTTCGGCCTTGACGCTGTGTATCAGCTATTTCTCCTCCACCTTCGGCCTTTACTTGCTCGTGCTGGCGTTCGGGACCGCATGGGTGCTGGTTTATGGAGCCGTTGAGTACCTGATTCCGCAACAGTCCTGGATGGGAATCGTGGGAGCGTTTTGTTGGCAGCAGATCTTTATAGCGGGACGGCTAGGTTTGAAGCTGTTGTTTTACGGATCTCAGATGCAATTGGTGCTGGAGTTGGAAAAACCTTATCGCCCCCTCAAGCTTCGAGACGAAGTTTTTGCCAGCCAATCCGCTACGGTCACTGGATCCCTTCGTGAAGGAGGTGATCAATCTCTTCAGCCGTATATTCGCCTGCAATGATCAAATCGAAGAGATCCTCGAAACTCCAGTCTTCTTCCAATTGGAGCCTTTGCCGGAGATACTCCCGATTCATGGGGTGCTCGTAGTCCATGACCATGGCTTCCAGGTGATGGATGTCCTGAGCGCCGTGAGGACAATGTTCTATGTGAATGGGGAGGACACACCCTTTCAGAACATAGGCCGTTTTCTCGCTTATAAAGCCCATATACTCCTGTTCTTCTGCAGGTGGCCCGTAGCCAGAGTAAGGAATTTTTTGAACTTCCACGAAAACTCCTTTTTTCTTTTCAAAGAGACGATAAAATTCTGCTTCGGAGAGACGGTCTTCAGGGATTACTGCCAGGAGGCCTTGAGGTTCGGCTCCACCGTCATCAAAAAGGTTCTTGCCGGCAAAGCCGGTCTCGCTAAGAACGGAGCGAGCTTCATCTAGATTTTTGTATTTAATGGCCTTAAGAGTTTGAGCTGTGTTGACAGTCATTGATTGGTCCAGCTTAAAATACGTGTGATGCGATTCGCGATACGTTCGGCGGTTTTTCTATGTTTCATTTGCTTCTTTGCCAATCTGGATGCCCAAGTGTACCGCAGTCGTGCCGCCCAACCATTCTGGGATTATAAAACTACCGAGATTTCGTTGGATGATGTGAGCCTGGAACTCTTGCTTGCGCACGCCAGCAGGAGAAATCCCGGGATCTCCGAAAAGGAGCTGCAAGATCGCGTGGCCTCTAATTTCCGGTTTATCTTGTTTAACAGCCTCAACAAGAAAAACTTCCTGATATCCCCTGACCCACAGACAGTAGTGGAGAAAAGCGTGGCGGTCCTGGAACTGCACGAGCAGCTTACTGGACTTCTGGAGGAGGGAAGGCGCCTGGTGCGTCATGACGGCAGCGCGGAGAAAAAGGAAGAGCTTGTGGCCAGGATTGGTGAAACAGCCCGAGGGCTCCGGCAAACTTTTCGCCATTATTTTCTGGACTCCCACCCCATGTCCTATGTGATGCATTTTTATGTGTTCGGAAACGAGAGAGCTCAGTTTGTACATTTCTTGATTCAAACGGAAAAAGTCAATCGGATGCTCGCTCGGGAGTTGGATCATTACTTTTTTAATCCTGCACCGGGTTCGGTCGAGTTATCGGAATTCAGCAGCTTCTCCATACCGGCTCTTAGCGAGTCGATCGCGAAACTGAGTGATCTTACCCGGAAGAAGCTGCGCCCGTGATGTTTTCCCTGAAGGATTCCTGCTTCAGTAAAATGATCAAAACGCATCAAAGCCAATATATACGGCGAGTGGCGTGCCTGGTCTTTACGGCCTTGGTGTTTTCGCTGCCGGTGTTTGGTGGCGCTTCAGCGAACAGCAGAGAGTTCGTAAGGCACCTGCGTTACCTTTCCTCGGACGAATTGAAAGGGAGGGGCAACAGTACTCCTGAAATCCACAAAGCGGCTGAATACATTGCCGAAAATTTTAAGGCACTAGGCCTCAGACCGGCCGGGACGGATGGCTATTATCAGCATTTTGAGGTCACCACCGGTCACCATCTTGGCCCCGGGAACTGGATTAAAGCAGCCACTCCTGGAAATGCCTACCAGTTCGAGATGAACAAAGATTACGTGCTGCTCTCCTTTGGGCCGGATGACGGGATTGCGGGGACTGTCGTATTTGCCGGATTTGGGATTACCGCCCCGGAATACCATTATGACGATTACGCCAGTGTCGATGTGCGGGGAAAAGTGGTGCTCATTTTCGAGCACGAACCCCAGGAAGAAACTGAAACCGGACCGTTCGGCGGAAGGCAATTGACGCCTCATTCGGCCGTCAGTTCCAAGGCCTTGAACGCGAAGCATCACGGTGCGATCGGGGTCTTGATCATGCCGGACTCCTACAATCATTCCAAACAGCCGGCCCCTCCAGGCCTGCCATCGAAAGCGGTCCTGGAAGATTTTGGAGTCCCAACGGCTTACGTCACTGAAGCGGCCGGACAACGACTGATTGAAGCCAGCAGACGAAATTTGCCGGAGATTCATCGCTCTATCCACGGTCATCTAACCCCTTACTCTTTTGGCCTCAGCGGAGTTACCGCAGAATTCGGAGTTGATGTCACACGGGTTCGCTCTAAAGTTGAGAATGTTATGGGGCTGCTTCCCGGAGAAAGCGACCAGTACCTGATTTTAGGAGCTCATTACGACCATTTAGGCCTGGGTGATTCCAGTTCACTCAGCCCGGATCGCATGGGTGAAGTTCACAACGGCGCTGACGACAATGCCTCAGGCACCTCCGGACTGCTGCAGCTTGCCCAGGATTTTTCCGGTCTCCGGTTAAAGCGCAATCTCCTCTTTATCGCCTTTGCGGGGGAAGAAATTGGCTTGTTGGGGTCCCGCCATTTTACGGAACACCCCACCGTGCCTCTAGAAAAAGTTATGGCCATGATCAACATGGACATGATTGGACGCAGCCAAGGAAAACTGGTGATTGGCGGTGTAGGGACAGCGGAAGAATTCAAGCAGATACTGCAGGAGCTGGAAGGAACCGTTCCTCTTGAATTCAATTACTCGCAGACCGCTCGCGGAGCCAGCGATCATTTCTCATTCTCACTCAAGAAAATTCCTGTGCTTTTCTTTTTTTCCGGCCTTCATAGCGATTACCACAAACCCACTGATGATTTTGAAAAAATCGAATTGGAACGGACCGAGCAAATTCTCAGTGTAATAAGGCAGACGGTGACAAGTGTGGCCGAACTTACAACCCCGCTCCACTATGTGGATCTGGGAAGTGAACCGGCAATCCCCTCTGGCCCCAATCGGGGTTATGGCCCTCGCTTTGGTTCTTTACCTGACATGGGGTGGGAGTCAGGAGGTGTTCGCTTTTCCGACGTGACCGCGGGGAGTCCGGCGCAGAAATCGGGAATACACGCTGGTGACATCCTGGTGGAATTTGATGGTAAGAAGATTGACAATCTGTACGATTTCACTTATCTGCTGCGGGCAAAAAACGCGGGCGACACGGTTCAAGTTGTCGTCCTCAGAGATGGAAAGCCCCTGAAGGTGTCGGTCACGCTGGAGAACCGTTAGCGCCTGCCCCCGAGTTAGATAAAATCCTCCCCATCTTGCGCCGAATGGGCGACCGGCGGTTGCTCCTGTGTGAACAGCTTGAGCAGTATGGCTTTAAATCCCTGCAACGCAGCGGACACCTCAAGGGCCGGGTGCATTACCACGCGGTGAACCTGGTAAGTCGCATGAAGGAAATTGCTGAAAACTTGCTCCAGACTGCGGTCAATTCGGTTGAGCGCTGCGCGTAATCTCTCCAATTTTGTAGACAGCTCCTGGCCGGTGTGTGCAGCAAATGCCTCTGTGGCGCGGAGGATGGATAGAACTTCCTTCTCCATTTTAGGCAAGGCTTCTGTTAATGGTTGGAGCAGAGAGGCAAGGGGATGAAGGAGATGAGTCAGTTCTCTGGAGTGTACTATCAGCCGTAGAAGCAGATTTTCGGCTGAAGAAATCGCCCGGTGAAGAAACACAAGCGTAAACGTCCACACAAGGGCCTGCAGCAGTACCAGCACAGCCAGAATCGTGATCAGAACAGCCGCCAAGTCCGGATTTTCCAAAGGCATACGTCAAAAATAGCATACCGCAAGAGAGTTATCCACCGGGTCAGTCTGCGTTGCGCGCGCGGGAAAGGCATACCCCTGCGTTAAATTAAACGGTGATCAATCTTCAATGCTCACTTCTTTTCTTGCCGCAACAACTGAGATCCACACATGAAAGCAAAAACAGTTTCAGAATCCAAAACCACCGTCACTGAAGTAGTATTGCCTAACGACGCCAACACGCTTGGGAATATACTGGGCGGCCGTGTCATGCATTTGATGGACATTACGGGAGCCATTGCCGCATTTCGGCATTGCCGCCAGCAGGTTGTCACTGCTTCCGTCGACTCGCTCCACTTCCTGCATCCAATTCGGATTGGCCAACTGATTATCCTGGAGTCTTTCGTCACTCGCGCTTTTCAGACTTCCATGGAGGTGCAGGTGGAGATATTTTCGGAGGACCCACTCACCGGAGAACGGCAGAAGACCAGCAGAGCTTACTTGACGTTCGTAGCTGTTGACGAGAGCGGCCGGCCGAAAGAAGTTCCGCCTCTGAAAACACGAACCAAAGAGGAAAGAGGGCGTTATCGCGAGGCATTGCGCCGCCGCCGTCTTCGATTGCAGGAAGTTGTGAAAAAACCAAGCTGATGTTGCGTCCAAATACGGGCACCTTTGTGGATGGGGGCTTGCGAGGTGAAGCCAAGGAGAAGAAGGCGGGAATTGAGTCGCCGCCGCGAAAGGGCATCGCGCTCGCAATAAAGTCGAGTCGCGGGTGACGCAATCTTGATGGTGTGAAAAGGAGAGGGTGTAAGTTGGTTTCTGTCAAGAGACCGACCTTTCAGAGAAAGGAGCTTACACCCATGAAAAGAGTAGTTCCACTAACCGAGCAGTTCCGGCATTTCCTGAGCGAGGTCAAGGAGAGCTTTTGGGGAGACCTTTACGGTCGGACCCGGCGCTTATCGGACGCAACACTTGGAAATTTCCGTGATAAAATGAGCCCACCCTATGTAAAGGAGAAGCATAATGGATTTTCGAGAGCAAGTGGAATCGGTTCTCGATAAAATCAGGCCCGCAGTTCAAATGGATGGCGGCGATATCGAACTGGTGGATGTAAACGAAGAAGAAAAAAGCGTCAAGATCCGCATGGTTGGTCATTGCGTCGGCTGCCCAAGCTCTCAGATGACATTGACTTACGGCATTGAACAAGCGTTGAGAGAAGAGATCCCTGAGTTCGGTTTTCTCATTCCTATTTCCCCGTTTGAATAAACTTGTTCCCCGTGTCCCCTGCTGACTGACAACTTTCAGCGTTTTTTCTTATCTTAGATGGTGCGGTGTCATAAGCGCTGTGTATGATGCGCTCAACGCCATTGAAGGTTTTTGGCCCATGGATTTTTCAGAAAATCACACCATTTTTTTTCGGAACCTTACCGGACGGGCCTTGACTCAGTCGTCGCTCTCCGATAAGGACCTCCTCCTTTACCTTTCCGATCTCCTGATCGATTTCATGTACATCGATCACTTATACCGCCTGCGTGATGAGAAGGGCCGTCCTCTTGAGTACATCGTAGACATGTTGATGAAAGCTGAGGCGGCCGTGCCTCACGAAAAAAAATCCCACTACAAGCAGATCGGTGATTACAGTCTCTTCTTATTGGGAATGTTTCCCGAGAGCCTGAGCCGCGGCAAGAGGATGATTCCCCAGTCTTACTACGCTGACGCAGGCAAGCGTTCGTATATTACGGCCAGTGAGCTGGAGGGAGATTCTTACAACACCACTGTTTTCCGAAAACTGGCTGAAAAATTCGAGGGCTGCGTTTTGTCCTTGCACTGGGTCCGCGAATACAGCCATGATCCGTTCTACCAGTACATGTTTCGCCAATTCGGCGTGACGTGATTGCCATTTAATCTCAGCAATCCGTACTTGCTATACTCAAACCCAAAGCATGGTGTGTGCTGAAGAGCTCACCCGGCAGGTCAAGGACAAAGCTGGCGAACTGGGTTTTTCTGCAGTAGCGGTGACGCCTGCAGTTTGCGGACCAGAAGAGCTGTTTCTACAGTGGTTGGCCCGCGGCTATCACGGCGAAATGGCCTACATGGCGAGAAATCCCGCAAAACGGGTGGATCCCCGCCAGATCTTGCCCGGCGCGCGCTCAATTGTCTCAGCCGCGTTGAATTACCATCACCCTTATTCACTCCCTTACCGCACACCGACGCGAGGTGCTATTTCGCGTTACGCGTCGGGGGAAGACTACCATGGTGTCCTGGAACAAAAGCTCTCATTGCTGCTGTCGTGGGTGAAACAGATCAGACCAGGCAGCAACGGAAGATGCTCCGTTGATTCGGGAACGGTACTGGACAAATACTGGGCACAAAGAGCCGGCATCGGGTGGTTGGGAAAACATACCAACGTCATTCGAAAAGGATTAGGTTCGTGGTTTTTTATCGGGGAATTGATCTTGGATTGCGAGATGGTTTACGACGTCCCGGCAGCAGACCATTGCGGTTCATGCCGGCGTTGCATCGATGCCTGTCCCACAGGGGCCATTGTTGAGCCTTATGTGCTCGACAGCCGCCGTTGTATTTCCTACCTGACCATCGAGCTGCGCGGAGACATTCCTGAGCACCTGCGTGAGCCGATGGGGAACTTAATTTTGGGATGTGATATCTGCCAGGATGTCTGTCCATGGAACAGGAAAGCTCCGGTCAGCCCGATGGAGGAATTTGCTCCGCTCCGGGAAAATCGTGCACCGGAATTACAGGAGCTTGCCCGCCTGAATCCGGAACAATTTCGTGCGCGCTTTAGAAATAGCGCCATCCGCCGCGCCAAGTGGAGCGGCCTGCTGCGCAACGTCGCCGTTGCTCTGGGCAATAGTAAAGACCCGCAGGTGCTTCCGGAACTTCGGCAGTTATTGAAATGTGAGGAACCCGTGGTGCGCCGGCATGCAGCCTGGGGACTTTATCAGCTCGGAGGCGAGGAAGCGTACCAAGCCATCCAGCAACGAATCGCGGTGGAAACGGATCTTGAGACGCTTAAAACTTTAGAAAACCTCCTGTTCCGCCCATGGAATCCAGAAAAGTCCGCTCATGAACGACTTCAATCTTGACGTTCCTTGCTTCAGCCATTTTTTCCAAATGACTTCGCAGATCACCGACTTCCTCAATGGCTCCATTACAGTAGGTGCACCGGCTGCTCTTTCGGCCAAAGAAAAATCCGCATTTCTTGCAACGGAAGCAGCGGCCGTTTAAATTGCTGCTCACAACAATCCTGTCAAGCTTTCCCATTTGCAAATGGGAGAGAGTTTCCTCCACTCCCACCACCGCCTTGTAGTCGTGGGTCAGGCAGTCGTAAAGTTCCAGCACAACCTGGCCTGAGTCGCCCTGTTTCTCTATTTCCTTTTTCAGTCGGAGAACCACTTCAGAACTCGTGAGGTCGGCGGGTGCGTTTTGGACCAGCGAGACCTTTTTTTTCACCTCATGGGAAAGATGTTTGCGAAATTCAGAAACATTCTCCTGAGTGCCGAGCAGCGCAATGTTATCCGGCTTCTCTTTTCGCACGAATTTCTCGAGCAGGTCCGCCAGATCTTTCATGAAGTGTTGAATAAGGTCATTGCGATGACGCTCGAACCGCTTCTGTGACCATCCTCCCATCTTGAAGCGGCCAGGCACCAGAGGGTCCTGCAGTTCGCGGCTTTCCAGAATGTCGTAGAGGTAAACACTGTAGATCTTTCCGGAGTGTTGATCCAGTTGCACGATGCAATAATGCTGGTTTCCTTCCGCCAGTTCAATAAGTGCGTCCAGACTGGGGGAGCGGCCGGCCGAAACTTTGTTCGGCAAGGGAACAGGGAGCTGAAAAGCACGATAAAAACTGCGCCCCGGACTCGCAAACAAAACCACGCCTCGAGTTTCCTCGTGGAGTTCTGCGGTGAGATAGCGGCGGAACCACTCTAGAGATTCCTTGAGCTGGCGCAAATCCTCAGTGGCATTGTGGTCACGGGATTCACGCATCAGCTCACGCAACTTTTTGTTGAGAAAAGTTAAATGAGTCCTCCTCCCCTCCTGGTTCACAGTGGTGTTGAGGTAAACAGAAAGAAAAAGCGTGTCTCGCTCTTCGAGATCGAGCAGTTCCTGGAGGGCTTCCTCGAGTTTCATGCTGCCCCTCCTGTGATAAATGGTGGTTTCCCTAGCCCGATTATACAACAGTCAAGAAGCGTGCAGGAGAGACAATTAGAGCATTGGCTCATGCTAAAATAACGGCGTGAAAGACGTCTTAGGCATCGTCCTTGGCGGGGGGAAAGGAACGCGTCTTTTCCCGTTGACTCTGGTACGATCCAAGCCGGCGGTTCCACTGGGCGGAAAATACCGCATCATCGATATCCCCATTACCAACTGTTTGAACTCCGATGTGAACAAGATTTTTGTGCTGACCCAGTACAACTCCGCGTCTTTAAACCGCCACATTACACAGACCTACAAGTTTGGCACCTTCTCGGAAGGCTTCGTGGACATTCTTGCTGCCGAACAGACGCCGGAAAGCGCCCATTGGTTTCAGGGAACCGCAGACGCAGTCCGGCAGACGCTTCGTCATTTCTTGAACTACAACGCCCGCGACATTCTGGTTCTTGCAGGCGATCAGCTGTACCGTCTTGACTTCCGCCTTTTGCGGGAGCAGCACCGGGAACGTAAGGCGGATATCACCGTCTGCGTCCGCCCGGTGGAGATTGAACAGGCTTCACGCTTTGGAATCCTCAAGATGAACAGTGATTTTCGCATCTCAGAATTCCATGAGAAACCAACCGACAAGAAATTGATCCAAAACCTGCAGCTTGAACGCACTGCTTTGAGACGAATGGGGCTGGATGAGAACCGCCCTTTAATGTCTTCCATGGGAATCTACATGTTCCGTACAGAGGTATTGGTGGACGTCTTGAAAGATGAAACAACGAATGATTTTGGCCGCGACGTCATCCCGGCTGCGCTCTCAAGCCATTCAGTAGTGGGCTATGTTTTCAGCGGTTACTGGGAAGATATTGGAACCATAGGTTCCTTCTACAGGGCCAACATGGATTTGACTACCCCCAACCCGTCTTTTAACCTTTATGACTCCGGCTTTCCAATCTATACGCGTCCCCGTTTTCTTCCGGCCAGCCGGATTGAGAACTGCCGCATCGAGCAAAGTATCATCTCTGAAGGATGCTCGATTGCAAACTCCCATATTTCGCACTCTGTCATTGGAATTCGAAGCGTGATCCGAGAAAATACGCGCCTTTTAAATACGCTGATGATGGGTGCGGATTTTTACGAAGCGGACGGCGCCTGCAGCATCCCGGTCGGAATTGGCGCTAACACCCACATTCAGGATGCTATTATCGACAAGAATGTCCGGATCGGTGACTGCGTTCACATTGTCAATGAGAAGAAACTAAGGGAACACGACGGGGGAAATTACTTCATAAGAGAAGGGATTGTGATCATTCCCAAGAACGCTGTGATGGAGCCGGGAACCCGAATTTAGTGTCGGGTCGTCGCTTCGGAATCAGGCCGTCTCGCCGCACAAAATTCAACGGATTTGGAGGGAGGGCCACGAGGAGTTCCCGGGTCATTTTGGTGGCTGTTCCTTTGTTTCGCGTGACGGGTTCACGTCATGGCTGAGAGTGTCAAAAACTTCACCTACGAACTCGGCGGACTGGGTCCACGCCTTTAAGATTTTGCCCGTTTCCGGATCCCGGTACCACGACTCGCCCCAGGTCTTGTGATGATCGAACAGCCAGTTGACGATCTGCCCCTTTTCGTAAGCCATCCGCGCGGGAACGGCTTCCACTTCGCGCAGTGTTTCCGCGGGATCTTCACAGATCAGCAGCAAAAGTCGCGCCTCGGGAACTTCCTTTTCACATTTCGAATCACTGTAAAACGTTAGTCCGGCATGGAGGATTCGGAAAGGGCTGATGGGTCGAAGTGCTGTGGTCTTGGGCTGCGAGGTCTTTATCGATGAACTCATATTCCCGAAAACGGTTGAGTATTTTAACACATGGTTTGCGTCAGGTCGCGCTCCTTGACCGTTCCAATGAATACATGCTAAAAAACATACTTTTTGACAATGGGTCTAGAGCGGAAGCCGTCCTTTAAAGTTAATGATTAACGTAGATTGGACCCTGCCGGTGGCGGCAGGGATATTTATAGTTACTTTGGTTGCCCTCAACCAACTTCTCTTCAAGCCTCTGTTCCGCGTTCTGGAGGAGCGTAAATCCAATACTTCCGACCAGCGCAATTTAGCGCAGAGCATCCTATTACAGTATCAGTCTCTTCACGATCATTATCTGGAAAAGCTAAAGACAGAACGCCAGATAGGTTATAAGCTGGCTGAATCCGTCCGTGAAGACGCGCTCCAGCAACGCCAGGCGCGGCTCATGGAGGCTCGCCAAAAAGCAGAGGCGCTGGTCGATGAGGCCAGATTGCAAGTTCACAGCGAACTGGAGACTGCGCGTGGACAACTTCGTAGTGAAGTGGATGAGATCGCCAGAAGTATCGCATCCAAGATTCTCGGCCGAGTTTGAGGCGGCAACACGCGAGGCCGGAGTCGTCTTAAGTTAAGCGCATTCGTCAGTGGGAGAGCAGGTTCCGATGAAAAAAATGGCCGTCCTGACCTTGGCTTTTTGTTGCATGATGCTGTGGGTGGCGCAGCCGGCCAGCGCTGCTGAAGAGGCAGGGCCGGGGTGGGGCATATGGGAAGGGATCGGCCGCTTCATCAATCTTTTTATTCTTTTCGGGGTCATCTTTTATTTCACCCGAGAGCCTTTGAAAAACTTCTTTGATCAGCGCAAGCAGCAAATTCAGCAGGATATTCAGGAGTCGCGAAGGATACGTGAAGACGCCCAGCAGCGGCTAGCAACCATGGAAGAGAAGATGAAGAGTCTTGATCAGGAACTGGTCGGCTTGCGCAGCGAATCGGAAAAAGAGGCCCGCATGGAGTACCGCCGCATTGTGGAGCAGAGCGAGCGGGATGCCGAAAAAATCATGGCTGCTGCTGAAAGAGAGATTCAAGGTTTGATCCGGACAGCGCGCAAGCAGCTTCGCGAGGATGCCGCAGAACTGTCGGTCCGGCTCGCCAAGGAACGGCTGCAGTCGGAATTTACCGCTGCGGACCAGCGCCGCGTCGTGGACCGGTTTTTTCTGAGCATTGATCCTGCAGCACGGAGAGAAAGCTCATGATCTCGTCGGCGTCTCTGCGATATGCGCGAGCCCTGGCGGATGTTGCGTTTGAAGCCGGCGTGCCGGACCGTGTATTTCAGGAACTTTCTGAGTTCCTTCAAGTCCTGCGCCAGCATGAAGCCCTTTCCGAAGCTTTGGTCAACCCGGCCATCCCATTTACTTCGAAACGAAACATCATTACGGAGCTTGCCTCGCGCCTTGGATTGCTTCCTATCGTGTGCAATTTTCTCCTGCTCATGTTGGAAAAAGCACGGCTCCCTCAGTTGGAGGAAGCGCTGCAAGGATATGCCGAGACGCTTGACGAGCGTAAGGGCGTGGTACGGGCGGAGGTGTCATTTTTCCCAGAACTTCACGAATCTGCAGGCCAGCGCCTGCAAGAAGTGCTAAGGGAGGTAACCGGGCGCGAGGTCAAATTGAGCTTTCGAACCGATCCGTCTCTGATAGGTGGCGTTCGGGTCCAAATCGGATCCACCGTTTTTGACGGCTCGATTCAAACCCAACTTCAAGAGATTCGAAGAAGACTGGCATTGGAGTAACCGCTTTCCGGCATGCTGTCCGAGGAAGCTACAGGAGTCAACTCGTGACTATCAGAGCAGATGAAATTACAAAAATCATCAAAGAACAGATAAAGGACTACGCCAGCACTGTAGTGGTGAGCGAAGTGGGAACGGTCATTTCCGTGGGAGATGGTATTGCCCGCGTCCATGGGTTGGACAAGGTGATGGCAGGGGAGTTGGTCGACTTCGGGCACGAGATTTACGGGCTGGCCTTCAACCTGGAAGAGAGCAACGTGGGAACGGTGTTGTTCGGTGAGTTTCATCATGTGAAGGAAGGCGATCAAGTTAAGCGAACCGGGCAGATCATGCAGGTCCCGGTCGGAGAAGCCATGCTGGGGCGCGTCGTCGATGCTTTGGGCCGTCCCGTAGATGGGAAAGGACCCATTATAAGCCGGGAGTTCAACGCGGTGGAACGTTTGGCCCCTGGGGTCGTCGACCGCCAGCCGGTTCGAGAGCCGCTGCAGACCGGACTGAAAGCGGTGGATTCGATGATCCCCATCGGCCGGGGCCAGCGTGAGCTGATTATTGGTGATCGGCAAACCGGCAAGAGCGCCATTGCCCTTGACACCATCATTAACCAGAAAGACACGGATGTCTTGTGCATTTATGTCGCCATTGGTCAAAAGCGGTCCACAGTGGCACAAATTGTAAAAACGTTGAACGACTATGAAGTCATGCCCAAGACGGTAGTGGTTTTAGCCACTTCCTCCGATCCGGCCACCATGCAGTATCTGTCGCCTTATGCGGCCTGCGCCATGGGTGAATACTTCCGCGACCGGGGGCAGCACGTGGTCGTGATTTACGACGACCTTTCAAAGCACGCTGCCGCTTATCGTGAGATTTCTCTTTTGTTGCGGCGGCCCCCGGGCCGAGAAGCCTATCCCGGGGACGTCTTTTATTTGCATAGCAGGCTGCTCGAGCGCGCAGCCAAGCTGAGCGACGCTCTCGGCGGGGGCAGCTTGACGGCCCTTCCCATCATTGAGACCCAGGCCGGTGATATTTCAGCCTATATCCCTACCAATGTCATCTCCATTACAGACGGACAGATCTTTCTGGAAACGGACCTTTTCCATTCTGGGATTCGTCCCGCCATTAACGTAGGAAACTCGGTCAGCCGAGTCGGAGGGTCCGCCCAGATCAGGGCCATGCGCCAGGTCGCCGGCACATTGCGCCTGGAGCTTGCGCAATATCGCGAGCTGGCAGCTTTCGCCCAGTTCGGCTCTGATCTGGACAAGGCCACCCAGCGGCAGCTAGCCCGGGGCGCGCGGCTGACGGAGATACTCAAGCAGCCTCAGTACCAGCCGCTTCCCGTTGAAAAGCAAATCCTGATTGTGTTTGCAGGAACTGAGGGCTTTCTGGATGACCTGGAGCTGTCTCAAATTCGTGCGTTCGAGAGCGGTCTGTACCAGTTTATGGAAACCAACCGACCTAGTCTGCTGCGGGAGGTGGTGGAAAAACGCGTGCTTAACGACGAATTGAGGAAAAAAATGACAGATTCAATTACCGAATTCAAGATGCGCTTTAAAGAAGAAAAGGCGGCCTGAATCGAGTTATGCCAGGTGGAAACATCCTCGACGTCCGCAGACGCGTTCGTTCCGTAAAAAACATCCAGCAGATCACTCGGGCAATGAAGTTTGTCGCAGCATCAAAATTGAGGAGGGCGCAGGACCGTATTTTTGCAGCCCGCCCATACGCTCAGAGGATGCTGGCAGTTTTGAATTCGCTGGCGACCCGTGTCGACCCTTCACAGCATCCGCTGCTGACTGAGCGCGAAACACGGAAGGCAATGCTGGTGGTCCTCACGGCCGATAAGGGTCTTTGTGGCGCTTTCAATAACAACATCATCAAGCGTGCGACACAGTACATCGAAGAAGAACGCCTGAACGAGGCGCTCACCCTGACGCTGGTGGGACGCAAAGGAGTAGATTGGTTTCGACGACGTCGCTGGCCGGTGCGTCATCAATATGTGAACATCATGAGCCGCGTGGAGTATCGCTACGCCCAGGAAATTGCGCAAAGCCTCATCAATTACTATGCCAGTAGTGATCTGGACGCTGTCTACTTGGTTTATAACGAATTTAAATCCGTCATTCAACAGCGGGTGGTGGTCGAACCGCTACTCCCCATACGGCGGCTGGAAGGTGAATCCCATGTGGTTTTTCTCGATTACATCTATGAACAGCCTCCGCAAGTTATTTTTGACCGGCTGCTGCCACGACATGTCGAGACTCAGGTGTTCCGAGCCATGCTGGAATCGGAGGCGGCAGAACATGGGGCCCGAATGACGGCGATGGACGCAGCCACACGAAATGCCAAAGAGATGATTGAGAGCCTCACGCTTCATATGAACCGGTTGCGCCAGGCAAAGATCACCAAAGAGCTCATCGAGATTGTTAGCGGAGCAGACGCCTTGAAAGGAGCCGAATGAGTGCGGCGAATGATCCGGACGCACGGGTGATGCCCGGCCGCATCCGCCTGCAGAGATACGTGCGGAGTAACAGCGCAACCTGCGGTGCTGTAGTTCTCTTATAGCAGCAGAACCGCTCCTTGGCAGCCGCGGCTCCGGAAGTCGCGGCGTCGCCTGAATTCACTGGAGGAGATTTAATACTATGCCAGTAGTAGGAAAAGTCTTACAAGTAATCGGCCCGGTCATTGATGTGCAATTTGACCCGGTCCAGGTCCCGCCCATTTACAACGCCGTTCGGGTAACCTCCGAAGGTTCCGATGCCACAGTGCCCATTGAGATTACGCTCGAGGTGGCCCATCACCTGGGCGAGGGAATAGTCAAGTGCGTTTCAATGGAGCCGACCGATGGGGTGATCCGCGGAATGAAGGCAATCGACCTAGGAGGACCCATTTCTGTCCCGGTGGGCCGCGAGACTTTGGGCCGGGTGATGAATGTGCTGGGAAAGCCCGTGGACAAGCTAGGGTCAATCGTGACGGCCAAGGCGTACCCTATCCATCGTCCCGCTCCCACGTTTGAGGAACAGAGCACCGAGACGCAGTTGCTTGAAACCGGAATCAAGGTCATTGATCTGATCGAGCCGTTTGCGCGTGGCGGAAAAATTGGCCTGTTCGGAGGGGCCGGCGTGGGCAAGACGGTCGTGATCATGGAACTGATCAACCGGATTGCCACTCAACATGGGGGGTTTTCTGTTTTTGCAGGTGTGGGAGAACGCACGCGCGAGGGGAACGACCTGTGGTTGGAGATGAAAGAATCCGGCGTTATTGATAAGGCCGCTCTCATCTACGGCCAGATGACCGAGCCGCCGGGCGCTCGGCTTCGGGTGGGGTTGACCGGGCTGACGGTGGCTGAGTACTTTCGCGATGAAGAGGGGCAAGATGTACTGCTCTTCATTGACAACATCTTCCGATTCACACAGGCGGGATCGGAAGTTTCCGCCCTGTTGGGGCGAATGCCCTCGGCGGTCGGCTATCAGCCCAATCTGGCGACGGAAATGGGGGAGTTGCAGGAGCGAATCACCACCACCAAAAAAGGTTCGATTACTTCCATCCAGGCCATTTACGTTCCTGCTGATGACTATACGGATCCGGCTCCGGCCACCACCTTTGCGCACCTCGATGCCACCACCAATCTGGAACGCTCCATTGCGGAGCAGGGAATCTATCCTGCGGTGGATCCGCTGGCCTCGACCAGTAGAATTCTTGATCCCCGCGTGATCGGCCAGGAGCACTACACAGTGGCTCGGACCGTGCAGGCCATCCTTCAACGCTACAAAGACCTGCAGGACATCATCGCTATTCTGGGAATCGATGAGCTCTCAGAAGAGGACAAGCTTACCGTGGCCCGGGCTCGCAAGATCCAAAAGTTTCTTTCGCAGCCCTTCTTTGTTGCTGAACAATTTACGGGAATTCAGGGTAAGTATGTGCCGCTTGCAGAAACCGTGCGCGGCTTTAAAGAAATATGTGAAGGGAAGCACGATGACATTCCAGAACAGGCTTTTTACATGGTGGGCGGAATAGAGGAGGCCTTGAAAAAGGCTGAGAAAATGCGCCAGGAGGCTGCCTGACGCCGGTTTATGAGTCGGTGGCCGGTGATGATTGGGCGATGCCGTTCTGACGAAGAAGAGGAACCATGGCTGAGGATTTGCCAAAATCTATTCACCTGACTATCGTTACCCCGGATCGGCTTCTCTTTAACGGCGAGGTCGACGCGGTAACCGTCCCTGGATTAAGAGGATACCTGGGCATCTTGCCGGGTCATGCGCCTCTTTTATCGGAATTACGGGTGGGGATGATCTCGCTGGTTCAGGAAGGACGCGAAAATCATCTCTTTTGCACCTGGGGCTTTGTCGAGGTTCTCCCGGATCGCGTCTCCGTCCTGGTTGAGCAGGCGGAACTGCCGGAGGAAATCGACCCGGAGAAAGCCAAGGTTGAGAAGGAAAGAGCGGAGCTCTTGCTTCGATCGAAGGATCCCAAGACTAATTACGAGCAGGCACTGTTTGCTCTGGAGGAGGCAGTCAACCGTATTCAGGTGGCTTCCCGGCGCACCGCGTGAGGACTCAAAAATCCTCTTGAATACTTACCCAGCTGCGGTTCTTCCTTTCCTGCACGGCTTTTTCTGACTTAACTCTGCTCGGGGCACCCGTGGGCTGGGGAACTGCTATAATAAAAATTTTTTGCCGGTTTTGCTGGGGGATGGTGTAACGGCAACACGCGTGGCTCTGGACCACGTTATCGGGGTTCGAATCCCTGTCCCCCAGCCAATTTTTTTGAGGGGCGGTTTTAGCGACCAAGTCGAAGGGCGACTGAAAAAACAAACAGTTCGGTCATTGAGCAGAAAGTTCGAGCCGCAATTTTTGAGAAAGGCTTTCTGGGCGGGGTACTTCTGGAACCTCCCAAGTCTATGAGCCTACAAGCCACGACCTACCCGGCAAACATGGGCGATCGTATTTAAGAAAGCTATAAGACGGATGTGGTTTTTAAAGCCATATTACCTTGATATCTTTTTCGACTTCCCTAAATTCCGGATCCCCGGTATAAACATCCGCTTTCTTTTGCTTTGCTAATGCCACAGCAAAACAATCGGCTAGGGACATCTTCTTGGAAGCCTTGATCTCACCGGCGAGTTCGGCTAGAGCCTGATCTGCAGGAACGATTTCAATCGGTAGACCGAGCAGTTTTGAGCGTGTTCCCTCCCATTGTGTCCTGCCGACTTTCCGCTCGATCATATATCGAACCTCTGCCCAGTTTGGAACAGCGATAAACACCATATGGTCCACCTCAGCAGCCTTCTCAAGAAGTCCAGCGACTCTTTCTGACCCCTTTTCATTGAAAAGAAATGCTAGGACAGCATAGCTATCGAGCACCGAATTTCTCAAGCCTTGTCTCCTCCCGTTCCTTGTCCCTCGCTCGTTCCTTAAGCAATTCCTGGGTTATCGAAGTATCGCTTTTAAGCATGCCACGCACGTTCCGGATAAATTCCTTAGTTACTGGCTGAAACAGAATTTCATGGTCTCGTTCAATAAAGCAGATCCTGGTCCCCGGCTTAATACCGTATTTCCTACGAATTCGCGCGGGAACGACCAACTGTCCCTTACTTGTAACATATGCTGTCTCCATAACGACTATTCCTCCAATATTTTTATTTTCATCTTACTGTATATGATAATGTAAGTCAATATTAAAAAGTGTGATGTCATTTTAAAAATACGGTGGGGCGAGGGGATTAAGTATCCTAGCTTCTGCTTTCAGGGGTGGGGAAGTCCCCCAAACCTGGGGGAGGGCAGCTCTGCGGGCTCGCCGAGCCACTGCCAACGGCGAGGCGGGTTCGCCGGAACGAAAGGCAGAGCGGGGAGCCCCCGACCTGGTGCGGGCGGGGCTGAAGGTGCCTTCTTCAGAAAAAAGAAAAGAATTGGCGGCGGCCCATATAAATAAATCTTCAGAACCGCCCGCAGGCGCGGGTCTCACAGTGAGGACTTGAGTCGCTCAGCTGGAAGCGCCAAAGCGGTTCTTGACCTTGCTCCACTTCCGCGACATGATCAAAGGGGGTTCGCAAACCGGGGCCATGCGGATCATCATTACGGGAGCCACAGGTTTCATTGGATCGTTTCTTTGTCCGTTCCTCGAGAAGGAAGGACATGTGCTGGTCGTGCTTTCCCGTGACCCGCAGAAGGCCAGGGAACGTTTTCCAACAGCCGAAGTTTTTCGCTGGGAGGCGCGGAGTGGCCCTCCTTCTCCGGCTGCATTGGACGGGGCTGCTGCCGTCATTCACTTGGCCGGAGAGTCCATCGCCGGCGGCCGGTGGACGCGGGCGCGAAAATCCGAACTTTACCGCTCAAGAATCGAAGGCACGCGCAATGTGGTAGAGGGATTGATGTCTCTGTCGGGTGTCAGAAGCCTCCTCAGCGCTTCGGCAATCGGCTACTACGGCACACGGCTTGAAGGGACGGTTGACGAGTCGGCGGCGCCGGGTGCAGATTTTCTGGCCCGCTTGTGTTACGACTGGGAACAGGAGGCGCTTCGCTTGAAACGCTCCGGAAGCAGGGTGGTTTTACTACGGACCGGGCTGGTCCTACATGGTTCGGGGGGGGCGCTTGGGAGGATGCGCTTTCCCTTCAAGCTTTTTGTGGGGGGGCGCCTTGGGAGTGGGAAACAGTGGGTCTCCTGGATTCACATGGACGACTATATTCGAGCGATTCGATACCTGCTGCTAGACTCCCAAACAGAAGGGCCGGTCAACCTGGTTTCCCCCTCGCCGGTGACCAATGACGAATTGGCCAAGACCATGGGGAGAGTTCTGCGGCGGCCTGCGCTGTTTCCCGTTCCGGCTACCGTTTTGAAGCTGCTTTTGGGAGAAATGGCGGAGACGGTGCTACTCTCGGGCCAAAAAGTAATCCCGGCTGTACTTCAACGTTCTGGTTTTCAATATCGCTTTGCCGACCTGGAACCGGCGTTGCGAGATCTTTTGTAAACAAAACATTTGGCAGGAGGATGTGATGCAGAAGACGTTAATCGCGATGTTGCTTTTTACCGTGACCCTGGTCAATGCACAACAGCGCGGTCCCCGCGGTAATACCGAGATCAAACTCGGTGGGAAGAAGATTGCCATTGAATACGGACGTCCCGCCTTGCGTGGCCGGGACATGCTGAGCCGTATCAAGCCGGGGGACACGTGGAGGATGGGTCTGGATGAAGCGACATCGCTTCAGACTGAAACAGACCTTCACTTTGGTGCTGTAAAAGTTCCCAAGGGATCCTACACACTTTTTGCAAAGAACATGGGTCCGGGCCAATGGGCCCTGCTGGTAAATTCGGCCACCGGCATTTGGGGCACGGATTACGACGAGAAAAAAAATATTGCCGCCATCCCCCTGGAAACTGTTGCAACGAATTCCAGCGTTGAGCAGTTGACGATTGACTTGAAAGCCCTGAACGATCGAGCCGGGGAATTTTCAATGTCCTGGGGTACGCTGAGCGTACGCACCGGTTTTGACGTGAAGTAGCTCCCTTCAGGCGACGGGTGTCCTTACCCGGCGTGGTAGAATCTCACAGAATAGTTTCGCAGAGGAATTATGAAAGAATTTTTTTTCTTCTTCCTGATGGGCGGCATGTTGGGTGCGGCGGGCGATAATTTCACAGATGCGCTCTTCCATAACTACTTCCTCATTCAGGAAAACCTCTCCAAGGACGCTACTGAAGGCAACAAAACGGCTGCGGCTGGGTTAATTCAGGCGGCATCGAAAATCAGTCCTAAGAGCCCCGAACAGAAAAAGTTGTTGGCGCAAATTAACCAGGCCGCTGCTGAGGTTGCAGGGGAAAACCTTGACAAGGACCGATCCGCGTTCGGAAGCTTGTCCAAGTTTCTTCAGCAGTACCTGGCAGCTTTTGCCGCGGCCAGTCCCTACCCCGTTTACCACTGCAGCATGATCAACAAGACCTGGATACAACGGGAAAAGGGGATCAAGAATCCTTATTACGGCAAGAAGATGCTCACTTGTGGGGAGCAGATCAAGCCTTAGTACGCCAATTGATAAATACGGTAACGTTGGTTGTGAGCGCGACGGCGGCCAAAGGCGCTCCTCCTCTCTCCTGGACCTTGCCTCGCAGGCCCCCTTGCAAACGTTACCGTATGGATGAATGAGGATACTGAGGCGCCAGCTGCTTTCTTTCTTGTTGTCGGTTGAAAAATGACCCGGCGTTCTCAGTTTATTCTTTTTCGAGTTCGACGTCCAGGACGATGGTGCGATTCGGTACCACCTTGAGCTGGCTCTCAAAAGGCTTGTGCCCGGGGTATTCCAGTCTCAGGCGGTGATTACCGTCAACCAGAGTAAAGCTCTCCTTCTCGGTAGCGAAGTCATTCGCGTTCCCCACCAGCTTGCCATCGATATAAACCAGAGACTTGTCGGGGATGACATTTAAAACCAGATCAGACGTGTTGGCGCGGACGATTTCATTTCCCGCCGGACTGTTGATCCAGAATTGGTAAGCACGTAGGGGCTTTGAGCTTACAAAGCCCGGGACGTGTCCGTAGTCCTCAGGAGGACAATACGGAACCACCACCCGGGGAATATAGATGGGCCCGTAAACATAGAGCTCGGGTCGAAAATGAAACAAGGTCCGAGGGGGAAGAAAGAAGTGCTCTCCTAGGACTGTGTGGGTCACAGCCGAGCTCAGAAAGAAAAGAACCATTGCTCTTTTCATCTCGCCTCATTATACCATTGGCCGGTCATTACACCATGGCCGGCGCTTCAACGGGCGATCCGGTTCCCGACAAGAAAACCAATGGCCGAACCGGTCACCACATCAGAAGCCACGTGGTTGCCTGAGGTGACCCGCGAGAAACTGATCATTCCTGCCAGAGGATAGACCAGCCACGGAACCCATTTCTTCTGCTGAAAATGCTGGGCAGTAGCAGCTGCCAGGGCCCAGGCCACTGCTGAATGCCCCGAGGGGAAGGAGTTTCCTCCATTCCAGAATCCCGAGCGCTTGCCCCGGTGAGGGCGGGACCGCTGAGTGATCAGCTTCAGCGACTTGGAAAGAAAAAACGCGTTGACGACGGCCTCACTTGAGACCCATCCAAAATCAATCAGGCGCGGATTTCCGGCAGCGTACCCGCTTAACGCCACTGCCATGGGGAGGGTTGCCAGCAACAGATCGAGTTCACGAGAAGTCACTACGCTGTTGAACTGCGTCACATCGCTGGTACGCAGTTCTCGTGAAACAGAGCCATCCAGTGCCTGCGAACCCATCACCAGGCCCAAAAACAGCCAGGGACGGGCTGATTGCCATTGGCTCTTTTCAAATGGAACACTCCAGATTCTCGCCTGATCTCGTACCAGGTGAGCAAATAGATTCTTAGGAGAATGTTCCTGGGCGCCAAGAAAGCAAGTGAATGAAAGAAAAAGCAGAGTAAACCTGAACAACATCACACCACCGCCTTACTTTCGTACATTTGGAGTACCTGCCGCGCGTCCTTGTGCACTTTTTCGATCAGCTCAGGAGGACTGAGCGGACGCGCATGGGGGGCAAAATTCAACACGATCCGGGAGGGGAATTCCATGGTCTCGCTGAACAGCGTTAAGATAACACCTCCATTCTTCTCCTTTCTGACCGACGTGCCCCACTGCTCTGCAACATAAGAGGCAACTGCTGGATCGAAGTGAATTTCAAACTTTCTTGGTCCGGTGGATTTCAAGAAAGACTGCTTGTATTTCTCGACATCAAGGTTCGTCGGCGGAGGGAAGCTTTCGTTCAGGACATTAAGCGAAAGCAGGCGCTCGAATTTAAACGTGCGCACGTCCTTGCGCAGTTCGCAATAAGCAGTCAGATACCAGTAGCCCAGGTATTTGGTGAGGAAGTAGGGATGCACGACGCGGCGGGTGCGACGGTCCCGCGTCAGAGAGTAGTAGTCGATCTCTACCTTACGCTGGTCCTCGATGGCGTCACGGATTCCCCTGAATTTTTCGGATACGGGGCGCGAGGGCTGGTCAAAGACCACACTGTCCTCCAGTCGGCCGGCAGGGTCGAGCGAACTGGAAACAGCCCGCTGGATCTTTTCCTTGAGGGATTTCACCGCGGCCGGATTGACTTCCGGATCCAGGAGCTGCAGCGAGATCAGCAGGGCCATCGCTTCCGGCCGTGTGAAGCGCAACGGCCGGTTAAGCATCTGATCAAACTCAATGTATACTCGCTGATCCTCGACGTAAATGTCTACGTAGTCATCAGGCCGAAAAGGCGGCTTGCCGATCAGGAGCATGAAATCCAGCTCCTTGAGAAGCTGGCGCGGGCGCATTCCGACCTGCCGGGCCAGCACATCGACCGTCACCCCCTGGTTCTGGGAAACGAAGCTCATGATAAACAGGATCCGATTGATACGCTCGGTGATGTTCATAACAAGTTTTGAAGCACCTCGCGAAGCTGGTCGCGTATTTCAGGCGGTTCCAGGACCTGCACATCTGTCTTCTGGGCCAGAACCCATGAGAGCAGCCCTGATCGATTGGTGACCTTCAGCTTGAAGTTTTGTTCGTTCAAGGCCTGAGCGTGAGCCAGCTGCGGTCTCAGCTCGGGCAGGCGATGGCGCGACACGCGTATGGTCACCTCAATCGGTTCATGATACTCAAACTCCCACTGTTGCTGATTTTGATAGCGCCTCAGGGAAAAATCGGCTGGCACTTCGTAATCGGGGCTTCCCGGGCGTTTTTGGTTGATCTCCAAATCTCGAATGCGGGTCAGAACAAACGAGCGAAAGTCCCCGCGCAAGTGGTCCCAGCCAATCATAGTCCAGTTGCCTTTGCGAAAAATCAGGCCGTAGGGATTGACTTTACGCCGGGTGGTCTCGCCGGTGCTAAAGGCATGGTAAAGGAGTTCCACTGTTTTTCTGCGGTCCAGAGCGTCCTGGATTTCATGGATCCACTTGGAGCGCTCCGACGCCAAGATTGGATTGGAGAAGTGTATAGAGAGTTCAGCGGGAGGAGCGTTGTTCTGGTGTTGGATACTGATGATCTTATGGAGGGCTGACTCCAACTGATCTCGATACGGAAAGCTTTCATTCTCGAGCACTGCGCCGGCGGAAAGCATCAGCAGCGAAGACTCCTGAGGTGTGAACTCGATTGCTGGAAGAAAAAACTTTTCCTTTTCTATGAAGTAACCTTCTTTTTTGATCTCAGGCCCACTTTGATATTCTATAGGTATACCAAGAGAGATCAGTTCAGCTTTGTCGCGTTCGAATTTGCGCTGGTTGGATTCTTCTACGCCGCGTGCATAATCTTCCGGAAAGTGATTCTTAATGTCCTGCCAGCTCACCGGCTCTTTGGCATTCAAAAGGTAAGTAATCAGGTCGAGCAGGCGCTCAGTGCGGTTCATTGTCTCCGAGTTTATGGAAAAAATTCGCAGGTTTCAACCAGGGTTCTCAAACTCAAGGCGTGCTTCTGCGGCCCGTAACGCTGTTACCGATCGCACAATACCCAAGCAGGCGCCGCGTTGTTCTGACCAGAGATTGCCGTTCCCGAGAATAGATTGAATTCTGACGGCGAGGCTTGCAGCCGAAATCGCAACCGACAGCGAACCAGAGGTAAGACCATCGGCGGTGTCGGGGCGGCCAAGAGTTCGCCCCCATCTCCAGCGGGAAAATCAGGGCCGTCTGCCACAACAGAATTCAACCTAATTCGCAGACGGGGCCCCACTCCAATGTCCCTCTGCTTTTTGCCCCGGGTTTGGCAGTAAACAGCGATGCAAGCTTCTGCTACCTGTGGGCAAAATTGACGGAATTTGCTCTTGTATTAACCCGATGTTTTTGGTTAATGTTGGAGGGCCAAGATTGGTATATACGAGGATAGGCACGATTTAACAGGAGGCTACACAGTATGGCTTATATCATCTGCGAACCGTGCATAGGGACCAAGGACACCGCCTGTGTTGACGCGTGTCCTGTGGATTGCATTCACCCGCGAAAGGATGAGCCCGAGTTCGAGAGCGCCACTCAGCTTTACATCGATCCTGAAGAATGTATTGACTGCGGCGCCTGCGTTCCTGAATGCCCGGTTGAGGCTATCTTTCCGGAGGATGAAGTTCCGGAACAGTGGCAAAACTATATCGAAATCAACTATAGCCATTTCGGAAAAACCAAGTAAATACTGTCGCCACCGCGCCTCCGCGGCGTGATGGCGTTATGGTTCGGCCCCCGGTGGCCATGCCGGACACCGGGGGCCTGCTCTCGCCTGCAAGATCCTTACACCCCAATTGATTTTCCTGAAAGGGGGCTCCACCATGAAAGTTCTTACCGAATATCTGAGCTTTAACATCCCTAAACGCCGTGACTATGTGAACATTACGCGCCCGGTGGAGGAACTGATACGGAAGAGCCTCGTAAAGGAAGGATTTTGTCTGGTGAACGCCATGCACATCACCGCCAGTGTTTACATCAATGACGATGAGAGCGGGCTGTTCATGGACTACGACGATTGGTTGGAACGTCTGGCTCCCCATGAGCCGGTATCACGATACCGGCACAACCGCACTGGAGAGGACAACGCCGATGCCCACCTCAAGCGCCAGATCATGGGCCGCGAGGTGGTAGTCGCAATCACGAAGGGAAAGCTGGACTTTGGCCCTTGGGAGCAGATCTTCTATGCGGAGTTCGATGGCAGACGCGCCAAGCGGGTGCTTGTGAAAATCATTGGCGAGTAGGGGCCTTTATTGGCGGCAGGAGCGCTCATTGGCATTTGCGCCTCTGATCACTGTGCTTGTGATGACACACTCATGCTGCGCTTCAGAGGCGCGCGCGAAGCGGGCGCTCGTGTTTAGTGGCGGCGAGGTGCCGCCGGAAAAGCGCAGCCTTGTAGGACTTCCTCCGTGGTGATGATACGAACGCCCCGGCTTCTCCAGTCATTCAGAAGCTGAGGCCGTTTAGCCTCGTCGATGGCTTTCGAGGCATCCTCAACCAGAGCAATTTCCGCTCTGCCGTTTCTGATCAGGCCTTCGATCGCGTAGCGGTTACAAACGTCCAGGGCTACTCCGTAGACGATCACGTGTTCCGGATTAAGCACAGCCAGCACTTTTTCGGTGTTGGGATTGAGAAAGACATCAAAGCGGTTCTTGCGGATGATGATTTCTCCGACATGAGAGGTGATCTTGCGGCGGAGCGTCTCCTGGTCTTCAGCAACGAGATCAATGTAAAGGGGATTGACCGGCCGGGTCTCGCGCACTTTCTCCTGACCGCCCGTACCATGCAGGCAATGAGGCGGGTAGGTGCTCATGAAATCGGGCTCTGCTGAGATCTCTTCATCTCCAAGGGTGTGGTCGTCGACGGAAGCCACTATCTGGATTGCCGCCTGGCGGGCGTACTGGGTTAATCTTTCCAGGTTGCCGAGAATGGCCTCTGCTCCCGGGATAGCCAGTTTCCCGTCTTTTTTTATAAAGTCGTTTTGGGTGTCAACATCCCAAAAAATGGTGGATGTTTTTCTCATGGCCATTAAATTAATTCTAACAGTTAAACCGCTTTGGAATTAAGGCAGAAGCGACTCGCCCCGAATCAGATCTTCGAAGCCTTCCCGGCTGCGGATCACGTGAATTTGTGAGCCGTGGACCAGGATTTCGGCGACCCGGGGACGAGAATTGTAGTTGGAGGAGAGAACAAAACCATAGGCGCCGGCGTTCATGACCGCCAGGTATTCCCCTGCCTGCAGTTGAGGAAGGACGCGGTCCTTGGCAAAAAAATCTCCTGATTCGCAAATAGGTCCCACCACGTCGGCCTGAATCCCTTCCTTTTCGCTTTTCTTTACCGGCAGAATCTCGTGATAGGACTGATACAGGGAAGGCCGGAGCAGGTCGTTCATGGCGCCGTCCACTACGATAAAGCGTTTAGCCTGGCTCACTTTGTTATAGAGGACCTGGTTCAGCAACACGCCTGCGTTGCCCACGATAAAACGTCCAGGCTCAAAAATGATCTGGTAACCGTTCTGGTTCTCTTTGAGGAATTCAGCATAAGTGGTGAGTCTCGGCGGCGTTTCGGAGCGATAGGGAATGCCGATGCCGCCTCCGAGATCGAGGTGGACCATGGCGAAGCCGCGCCTGCGCAGCGCATCAGCCAACTCTCTCAATTTCAAAAAAGCATCCAGGAAAGGCTGCACGTCCAGAATCTGCGAGCCAATGTGGCAGGACAACCCCGTCAACTCCAGTTGAGGGCGGGATTGCAGGGCCCGAATGATGTCCTCGAGTTCCTCCAGATTGATTCCGAATTTATGCTGTCGCAGGCCCGTGGCGATGTAAGGATGTGTCAGCGCGTCCACGTCGGGATTGATCCGGAACGAAATGTGCGGCTTGATTCGTTTCCTGACGGCAACGTGAGTGAGGAGCTCCAGTTCTTCCAGCGATTCCACATTGATGATTCCTATACCAATCTCAAGCGCCGCCTCCAGTTCGCCAACGGTTTTGCCAACTCCGCTGAAGATCACCTTGCGTGGGTCGACGCCTATTTTTTCAAGGCGGTACAGCTCTCCTGCCGAAACCACATCGAAGCCTGACCCTTCCTGGTTCAAAATTTGCAGGACTGCCAAGTTGGAGTTGGCTTTCACTGAGTAGCAAATCAAGGGGTCGACTTCAATAAAGGTCGTACGAAAGGAGTGAAAATTCTCGATTATTGCCGAGCGGCTATAGACATAGCAGGGGGTGCCCACCTGGCGGGCCACCGCCTCCAGAGGGGTTTCCTCACAGTAAAGCTGGTTTCGCTGGTAATGAAAGTGGCTGCCCATGGATGTGCTTCAGGAGCAGGGATTGTAGCAAAAGTAGATCTCCAAAATACACTTTGCTAAGATTTTGGGAGTGGGTTGCGCTGACGGAAACGCTTTACACATCTATGGATTAATCCCAATCCCTCGATGGCAGAAGCAGCCATCCGGAAACAGTTAATCATGGCAAAATCGGACTCTTTTAATGTCGTGACTGGAGGGGCAGGCTTTATCGGTTCTCACCTGACCCGGGCGTTGCTCCGAAGGGGCGGCAGAGTCCGCGTGATTGATAACTTCTCTACCGGGAAAAGGGAAAACATGGCCGAACTCATGGAGCAATTTCCGGACACGCTCGAATTATGCGAGCACGACATTCGAGATCTTGAAGGATTGCAGAAGCTTTTCAGTGGAGGTGAGGTCATTTTTCACCATGCGGCAATCCCTTCGGTGCAGAAATCGGTGGAGAATCCGTTGGAGAGCAATAGCGCCAATGTGGAAGGAACACTAAAAGTGCTCATAGCAGCCCGATATTCCAGCGCGCGCAAGGTGATTTATGCAGCCAGCTCTTCAGTGTACGGCAATTCTGAGGAGCTTCCGAAACATGAAGGCATGAAGCCCCAACCCATGTCTCCCTATGCCATTGATAAGTACGCAGGAGAGTTGTACTGCAAGGCCTTTTCTGACATCTACAAGCTGCCGACGCTTTCCCTCCGCTACTTTAATATTTTTGGTCCCCATCAGGATCCTGATTCTCCGTATGCCGCCGTGATCCCTCGTTTCATTGCCCGAATGCTGGCTGGCAAGCCTCCGGTAATTTACGACGACGGAGAGCAGAGCCGCGATTTTACTTTTGTACATAATGCGGTGATTGCGAATTTGAAGGCATCGGAATCAAAAGCTTCCGGTATCAGCATGAACATCGCTTGTGGCGACCGATTTTCGTTAAATGAAGTCGTGCGTCTCCTCAATGAGATCCTGGGAACGAGCCTTAAACCCGTCTACGAGCCGTCCCGGCTGGGAGACGTGCGCCACTCGCAGGCCGACGTTTCTCTGGCGGAATCCGCGATTGGATTTTTGCCGGAGGTCGGTTTTAGGGAAGGTTTGCGCCGCACTGTGGAATGGTTTCAGAAAAAGACGCTCGATTGATTTGACCGTAAAAATGGAAATACAAGTCAACCGACGCACCCTCCGATGCAAAACAAGGAAATCTGAGGGCTGTCATCCGGCGAGATGGGCAGGATACGCACTTGTCATTGGGCGGTCTGCGTTTACGAGAAGTGTGGCGCTGTTATTGCTCGGGTCTGTTCATTGCCTGCCGGGACCTGCATTTCCACAGGAGGATTAGATGGGACTCAGAGAGAAGATTCTTGCCAAAAAAGCAGAAATCGGGATCGTGGGCCTGGGCTATGTCGGCCTGCCTCTGGCAATGGAATTTGTGCGCAGCGGGTTCTCGGTGCATGGCATCGACATTGATGAACAAAAAGTATGTGAAATCAACAGGGGAAATTCCCATGTGCTGGACATCAGCAATGAGGTCCTGGGTGCCGCCCTTCAAAGCGGACGCTTTCGGGCCTATTCTGATTACGGGGTGGTTGCGCGCCTCGACTGTGTGTCCATTTGCGTCCCCACTCCCTTGCGCAAAACCAAGGATCCGGACATCAGCTACATCATCGATGCTACTCAGAACATTCGTAAGCATGTGCACGAAAATATGCTGGTCGTTCTGGAAAGTACAACTTACCCTGGAACCACTGAAGAGATTCTGATCCCCGAATTCATGAATGGTCAGTATCAACTGGGCAAGAACCTTTTTGTGGCCTTCTCACCGGAACGTGTGGATCCCGGCAACCCTGTCTACAATACACGGAACACTCCCAAGATCATTGGGGGGGTCACTCGCGAGTGCACCGAGCTGGCCCGGCTTTTGTATGAGCAGGTGATTGATAAGGTGATTCCGGTTTCATCGACAGCAGCGGCGGAAATGGTGAAGCTTTTGGAAAATACCTTTCGGGCGGTCAACATCGGTCTGGTCAACGAAATAGCGATCATGTGTGACAAGTTGGGGGTGCCGGTCTGGGAGGTCATTGATGCGGCAGCCACCAAGCCTTTCGGCTTTATGCGTTTTACACCGGGCCCCGGCCTGGGCGGTCATTGTATTCCTATTGATCCGCTATACCTTTCCTGGAAGCTCAAGATGCTCAATTACAATGCCAGATTCATAGAGCTGGCCAGTGAAGTAAACGCACATATGCCGGAGTACTGTGTGCAGAAGATCACTCGTGCTCTCAATCACGTAAAGAAATGTGTCAACGGGTCGAGAATTCTCATCCTGGGCGTTGCTTATAAGAAAGACATCAGTGACGTGCGTGAGTCGCCTGCGCTCGACATCATGCGACTGCTCGAACAGGGAGGGGCATCGGTGGACTATACAGATCCTTACGTGAAGGAATTGAGGATGGACGGACAATTGCGCAGAGCTATTGAACTGAGCCCTGAGGCCGTCCGTAGCTACGACTTGGCGGTAGTTGCCACTGACCATTCACTCTTTGATTATGAGATGATACAAAAGGCTGCGCCCTTGATTTTCGACAGCCGTAACGCCTACAAGGCAAGCTTTACAAATGTGATCAAGCTGTAAGGCCATTTTTTCTCTTCAACAATCCCCGCGAGTACGCTACAGGAGGGCGGTGTTGCCACCCGCCCGTGAATCTAGTACAAATTCCTCGTGAAAATTCCATTTCTTGATCTTTCATTCCAAACCCGTGCAGTACTCAAAGATTTTCTTCAAGCTGCTGGAGAACTGGCAAGCAACAACAGTTTTGTAGGAGGCGAGCCGGTGCAGGCCTTCGAGCGACTTTTTGCCGAATTCTGTAAAAGCCCTCACTGTATTGCGCTTAACAGTGGAACGGATGCGTTGTCATTCGCGCTACAAGCCATGGGCGTGAAAGGGAACGATGAGGTTATCACCTCGCCGTTCACCTTTATAGCAACTGCCGAAGCCATTCGCCGGCATGCCAGGCTGGTCCTTGCCGACGTTGACCCCGACACTTTCACAATTGCGCCTGACGAGGTGGAGGAACGGATTACCGCGCACACCCGTGTGTTAGCTCCGGTGCATATTTTCGGCCTTCCTGCCTCCATGACGGAATTGATTTTCCTGGCGCAACGTAACGACCTGGTCATCGTGGAGGACGCCTGCCAGGCCCACGGGGCGTCGATTTTTAATCAAAGGGTCGGCACCTTCGGAGAATGTGCGGCCTTCAGCTTTTATCCGACGAAAAATCTGGGAGCCTTTGGGGATGCGGGAGCTGTCACCACCGGTCAATCAGAAACTGCCGAAAGGATACGGCTGCTCAGAAATCACGGGCAGACCGGTCCATACGAGCACGAGCGGGAAGGCTGGAATTCACGCATGGATGCGTTGCAGGCCTCGCTGCTCAGCTTGAAGCTCAAGTTTATCGATGCATGGATTGGGGAGCGCCGGCGCCTGGCAGGTTTGTTTCGGAAAGGGTTGCAAGGAGTGGGTGCAGTCTCTTTTCAAAAGGAGCCGGAGAATTATCTACATGTTTACTACATGCTGGCGGCGCGTGTGGAACGGCGGGAAGAGTTGATGGCTCATCTCTTGAAAGCACAGATCGAAACTCGAGTTGTGTACCCTTTCCCGCTCCATCTGCTGAAAGCATACCGCGATCTCGGGTATCATTGCGGAGATTTTCCGGTTGCAGAAGCACTCTGCAAAAATATTCTCAGCTTTCCGTTGTACCCAGGACTGTCTGATGAGCACGTTGGAGAGATTACCCAGGTGGTGCGCCGATTTTATGGAGAATAAGCTTCTGCGCGGGTTGCTGGTGTGTGCTGTGATCGCGCCTGTCTTCTCGGTGTTCGCGTTCCACGTGTTTTACACACTGGCGCTTCTGTCCTGGGTCACGCTTTGCGTGAGGGAGCGCAGATTATTTTTGCGAAAACCGCCTTTCTGGCTTTTTATCGTCCTTCTGGTTATTACAGTCCTCCTCTCCATACTTTTTTCTGTCGATGCCGTGGTGAGTGCCGGTTACTTAAGGAAGTTGCCTCGCTTCTTTCTTCCTTTCCTTATTTATACTTTCCTGAGTCCGCGCGACATAAGAAAAGCCATGATCGGTATTGTTTCCTTGATGTCGGCGAGTGCCATGCTGGGAATTACACAGTATTACTGGCTGATGGACGTGGATTTGCTGAACCGGATACACGGTTTCATGGGCCACTGGATGACTTTTTCCGGGCAGCTGATGCTCACCGCGACGATGCTGCTTTCCTGTTTGTTGCATTGGAAACCTCCTGGGGACACAGCAGGGTTGGGCGTCGGCCCGCGGTTTTGGTCCAGGTACGCTCAGCCAGCGGGGTGGCTAATTCTGGGTGTGATCTTGTGGGCTTTGCTCTTGACCATGACCCGCAATGCCTGGCTGGGTACCGGCGCAGGATTCGTAGTGATTCTCTGCCTTTTCAGTCGCCGCGCTGTTCTGGCTTTTGCAGTGATGCTGGTGCTGTTGTTTTGGTTAGTTCCTGGAGATTTTAGGGAACGGCTTTACTCTGGAATGAACGTGGATGATGAGACCACTCGGGTCAGAATTGAGTTGCTGCAAACCGGGAAAAACATGGTATGGTCACGTCCCTGGACAGGAGTGGGGCCCCGCATGGTCCCGCGAGTATCGACTGAATACCGCGCCAATAGCAAGTTTCCCGATTGGATCTATCAGCACTTGCACAACACCCCACTGCAGATCGCAGCAGAGACAGGTCTGCTCGGTCTGGGTGCCTGGCTCCTGTTGTGCCTGGCATGGGTGTACGGACCGATCCGGCTTTTGCGCACCGATTGTCTGCATGAAGGAAGCGGCATTTGCCAAGCCCAGGCGATTGCAGCAGTAGCTGCAGTAGCCGCATTATTCGTGGCAGGGCTGTTTGAATATAATTTCGGTGATTCAGAGATTTTGGTCCTTTTGCTTTTCCTGGTGACTGCGCCGCATGTCTTCTCTAGTTCCACAGCGAAAATTGCTTAAAATCGCCATTCTGGGCACCCGGGGGATTCCAGCAAATTACGGAGGTTTTGAGACTTTTGCAGAAGAACTCTCCGCACGTCTGGCCGAACGAGGCCACCAGGTCACGGTCTATGGGCGGCCGAAATACTCCTCAGGCCTTTCCAGCTATCGAGGAGTACGGCTCATAGTGGTTCCTTGCTTGCTGCATAAGTACCTGGAGACGGTCACGCACACCGCATTGTCCATCTGGACCGCTCTGCGTGGAGGGTACGATATTGCGCTGGTGTGCAACGCCGCCAACGCTTTTCTTTGTTTTCTACCCCACTTGGCGGGGCAAAAGGTGGTCCTGAATGTCGACGGTATTGAACGGTTGCGCCGAAAATGGAACCGGCTGGGTAAAACCTTCTATCGACTGGGAGAATTTCTCAGCACGCAGTTGCCCGACGCCACTGTAAGCGATGCTCGGGTGGTCCGGGATTACTATCTTCGTGAATACGGTCTTGCCACGCGGTTCATTCCCTATGGCGCTCCTGTTTCCCGAACTGCGGATTGTGCTGCTGTTCGCGAACTGGGGCTCCATCCAGGTGGCTACGTTCTGTACGTGAGCCGGTTGGAGCCCGAAAACAATGCCAGGCTGGTCCTGGATTCCTACCTGGCAGCCCGATTGACCATTCCCCTGGTCATGGTTGGAGATGCTCCTTATAACGAGGGTTACATCGCCGAATTGAAAAGAATTGCACCGGGGAACAATGTCCTGTTCCCGGGAGCCATTTATGGATCAGGGTATCGACAGCTCCTTTCTCACTGCCTGTGCTATGTTCACGCCACCGAGGTCGGGGGAACGCATCCTGCATTGATTGAGGCCATGGGTGCGGGTTGCCTGGTGGTGGTAAATGATACGCCTGAAAATCGGGAAGCGGCAGGCACAGCCGGTATTTTTTACGAGTTCAATGATTTAGAATCGCTGCGCAAGATCTTGGTCGATGTCTGCTCCTACCCTGAAAGGTTCGAACATTTTCGCGTGCTTGCCCAGGAGCGTGTTCGGCAGGAATATGACTGGGAACGGGTTACGGATCAGTACGAAGATTTATTTTATGAGCTCATCGATGAGTAAGGCACCGCTCGCAAGAGCCGCTATTATCGGCGAGAACTTTATTCGCAAGATCATCGTACAGAGATACCTGATCTTTAATTTTGCGCTGCGTGATTTGCGCGGACGGTATGTTGGCTCGCTGATGGGTTTTTTCTGGAGCGTGATCCATCCGCTGGTTCTGCTCATCAGCTATACGTTTGTATTTTCCGTGGTCTTTCGCATTCGCCCGCCGCTTGAAAATGTACACAGCTACCCCCTTTTCTTATTTTGCGGGATTCTGCCCTGGCTGTACTTTCAGGACACGTTGTTGCGCTCGTGTAATTCTGTAATAGAACACGGCAATTTGATCCGGAAAACTATTTTCCCCTCAGAGATCCTTCCCATTAGCATCGCGCTTTCCAACCTGGTGACCCATGTAATTGGGCTGGGGTTGCTGCTTCTGCTGTTGTTGTTTTTTGGCGACCTCGGATGGTCCTTGCTGATATTGCCGGTTCCGCTGGTGCTGGTGTTCATTTTGGCTCTTGGGTTGGGCTGGTTCTTGGCAGCGCTTCAGGTCTTCTTGCGAGACACGGCCCAGATCGTTTCGGTTCTGCTGGTCCTCTGGTTTTGGTTCACACCCATTTTCTACAAACTGGAGATGGTGCCCCCCTGGCTGCGCCCCTGGGTGGCTGTGAATCCCCTTTCATCCGCCGTGATCAGCTACCAGACGATCCTGTTGCAGGACAGTTTTCCACCCGTGAAGCTCCTGGCATACCTGGGGGTTTCGGCAAGCCTCGTGGCAATTATCGGCGGTCTGGTTTTTCGAAATACCAAGAGAGAATTTACCGATGTCCTCTGATGCCAAACCGGCGGTATTTCTAAGGCAGGTTTCCAAGAAGTATCCGATTTACGACCACCCAAGTCAGAAGCTCCTGGAACTGCTCAGTTTTCGAAGGAAGCAGTTTCACAGGGAGTTCTGGGCATTGCAGGATGTCGATCTGGTGGTCATGCCGGGCACCACGCTGGGAATTGTGGGTCAGAACGGTTCCGGGAAGAGCACGCTGCTTCAGATCGTGGCCGGCATTTTGAAGCAGACACGCGGCGATTGTTTCATCAAGGGGACGGTGGCGGCCTTGCTTGAGCTGGGCTCCGGATTCAATCCTGAGTTCACGGGACGAGAGAATGTATTCATGAGCGGCGCGATCATGGGCATGCGGCACGACGAGATCCGCAGGCGCTTCAAAGAAATCATCGATTTTGCGGAAATTGGGGAGTTCATCGACCGACCCGTCAAAACCTACTCTACCGGAATGTTCATGCGCCTGGCCTTTGCAGTGGCCATTCATGTGGACCCGGAAATCCTTTTGGTGGATGAGGCACTCGCGGTTGGTGATTTGATTTTCCAACACCGCTGCATCAATCGAATCCGACGAATGCGGGACCAGGGAAAAACCATCCTTTTTGTCACGCATGACCTCCAGGCGATGACACGTTTTTGCGACCGGGCCATTCTTCTGGACGCGGGACGCAAATTGGAAGACGGCTCTCCGGAGCATGTCAGCCAGAAATACCAGGCCTTGATATTCGAACGGGAGAGGAAATCGATTGGAGCTGACCAGGTATGGCAGGGCAATGGTTCTGCTCAGGAACTGCCGGTTGTGAGCACCATTCCTTATGTGCATCACCGTTATGGAAATGGAAGCGCCCGGATTTCCGGCATCATTCTTTACTCAAAGGATGGGAAAGTGGCCAATGAGGTAAAAGCCGACCAGGAAGTCCTCCTGGTGATTTCCGCACGCATTGAAAGAAGTCTGGAGCATCCTATCATTGGTTTCACCGTCCGTGATCGGATGGGCGTGGAAATCACTTCATCGAATACCTCCTATGAGGGGCTGCACCTTCCTGCCGCAGCGCCGGGGTCCGTCATTACTGCCGGCTTCAGGATGCACATTCCCATGCTCCGTCCGGGAAGCTACTCGATTTCACCCGCCATTGCACAGGGAAATATCTGGGAGCATTCCATCGAGGACTGGATTGACAATGCGTACATCATCGACGTCCTGGAAACCGGTTTGATTTACGGCGCAATGCGCTGGCCGGTTGAGGTCAGTTTCCGGATCTCTTGATCCAAAGGGCGAGAGATCCAAGTGCGGCTGCAAGGAGCGCTCAGCTCAAATGCCCCTGGGAACAGACGCAAGCGCTTACTGCGCCTTGCTCCGTGCGCTCCGGCCACATAGCGGCATGGCAAAGGATGATGATCTTGCTCGCGCTGACTGCGGTTTTGGTCGATGCGTGTTAAGGGCGCAGTCCTGTATTCAAACGCTGCCACAGTGACGAAAGCAAGGTCTTACCCTGTGACAGGCTCCCCTGCGGTTCGTACCAGCTTAGAAAACGTCGTATGCGTCGCTCACGGCGTTCACCAGGCTGCAAAAGTTCGAAATAACGATCCAGAAAAATCTTCTTGAGCTCAGCACCGGCAGAAGAAAGCGAAGCGAACAGCTGGATCAAATCACGCGCGCTTAAGAGGTCGCGTATCAACGGTGGACAGTTCGGAATATGAAGACACTTCTCGAGATCAACAAAATAAAACTTCGGGTTGGGGATGCCGTCGGCGCTAACCAGAATGTGTCTCGTCTTGAGATCGCCGTGATAGAAGCCGTTCTGATGGAATTTGCAAAGTTCGCCGGCCAGAGCAAGGGCCAGGGTCTCCGAGAAGAGCGATATGGGATGGATATGGAAAATATGAGTGCCCGCTGCCTCCAGTTCCTGGACTCCGGAAATTTCTTTGGCAATGATGGTGCTATGCCAGTTCAGAAGTTCCCCTCTTTTCTTAAGGGCAGCCAGTATCTGCAGCGTTCCGATTTGTGATTGGGTGAGTTTGTTTGCAGCCTGCCGGGTACGAAAAGCGTACGATCGGCGGAAAGCACGGTTCCAGGAATTGTTTTTAAAGAAATAAACAAAACACGGAGTGAGCTGCCCGTCCAACAGCAGCGAAATGCGGGAAATTTCACGTCCCTCACAATCGAGCACACATTCGGCTCCCGGCATCTGCGACACCTTTTCGGGGAATTCCAATACCTCGGAAGGAGGGGCAAAGTCAGCGTGCACCCAGCCGTAATAACGTGAACCTGAATATTGGCGGAGGATCATCAGTATGCAACATCTTAACTCAAGAGGCGACATAGGATAAACTCGCCCAGCCGACTGGTTTGGCTGTTTCCATTTTTCCATGAATCTGAACATCGTGATCGTCAACTGGAACAGCGGCCCGTTGCTCGCGAGGCTGCTTCACTCGCTTCGCCCTCTTGCGAACGAGACCAGAGGTGTTGTGGTGATCGATAACGGCTCAGAAGATTGGAACCAGGAAAGCTGGCCGCAGCTTCCCGGCTTGCGCTGGTTCCGGCACGATTCCAACCGCGGTTTTGCAGCAGCCGCAAATCATGGTATCTCCTTTTCAGAAACGGATTTCGTGCTTCTGCTCAATCCCGATCTAGAACTGAATGCAGATGCGGTGCATAAACTTTATGCGGTGGCTTTGCAAAATCCCCGATGTGCGGTTGCGTGTGGGCCGCTCAGGGACTCCCGCGGACGTCCTCAGGGGAAATTTCAGGTCCGGCGCTTTCCAAGTCTCTGGAGCATTCTTAGTGACGTATTGTTTCTGGACGAGCTAAGAAACCTGTTTGGCAAGGCTGACGGCCGCCGCGACTTTGAGCAGGAAGCCGTACGGGAGGTGGAACAGCCGGCCGCCGCCTACTGGCTGTTGCGAAAAGAAGCCTGGCAGTCCGTCGGCGGTTTTGACGAGGCTTTCTATCCGGCGTGGTTCGAGGATGTCGATTTTTGTAAACGCCTGCACAATGCCGGCTGGAAGATTCTGTATGTTTCCGCTCCAGCGGTTCTTCACCACGGCGGATCTTCGTTAAAAAAGCTGGGCTATCGCCAATTCACCCGGATTTATTACGCCAATCTTCTTAGATACGTGCAAAAACATCACCCCTTCTGCTATCCATGGCTCTGGTTGCCGGTACAACTGGGCGTGTGGGCGCGCCTGACTTTCTACCGAAAATGTTCTCTCTTCTGGTAAGCCTGGTCACTTGTAACGATGAATCCTTTCTGCGAGGCTGCCTGGAATCGCTGCATCGGCAATCTGTACCTCTAAAGATCCGCATTTTCGATAATGCTTCGGTGGACAGGACCGTCGAGATTGCACGCAGCTTCGATGCGGAAGTTCATTCGTCCGCCCAAAACAGGGGGTTTAGCTTTGGCCACAATCGAAACCTTGAGAAAGGCGACTTTGATTTTTGCCTGGTGCTGAATGCTGACACGGTCCTCTATCCGGACTGCGCCGAACGCTTGCTTCAAGCGCTGCATCAAGTCAAGACCGCGGGAATGTCCGGAGGAAAACTTTTTCGCATGACCACTGAGGGCAGGGCGATCATAAGGAACGGCTACGGGGTGCTGGACAGCACTGGAATATTTTTCACTCCCTCGCAGCGCCATTTTGATCGCGGCGCTGGAGAAGAGGACAGAGGACAGTATGAACGCCGCCAGCTCGTCTTTGGAATTACCGGGGCCATGATGATGTGTCGCAGAACCATGCTCGAAGAGTTGGTCTTTGAGGGAGAATACTTTGACGAAGATTTTTTCACCTATCGCGAAGATGCGGACCTGGCCTGGCGGGCCCAGCTAAGAGGTTGGAAAGCGGTGTACGAACCCTCCGCGGTGGGGCTTCATTTCAGAAAGGTTACTCCGGAAGTCCGCCGATCGCTCCCTGAAGCGATTAACTATCATTCGTTAAAAAATCGCTACCTGATGCGCCTAAAAAACATGGATGCCGCGGTACGGCGGCGATGCTTTCCCTACATGTGGTTTCGTGACCTAGGGATACTGGCTTACACCCTGTGCCGGGAACGCAGCTCTTTGCCTGCTTATTGCGAGATATGGAAATTGCGGCGGAAATTTCAAACCAAGCGCCGCTTGGTTCAGGAGTCGCGGCGCACGCGGCCAGCCGACGTGGCGCAGTGGTTCTCTTTTCAACCGCAGGCTCAGGATTTGTAAAAACTGATCACGCTGCTTGGTGTGTATAGAGTTTCCTTCATTATATATGGCTCACGATCAACGGTATCGCTCCAAAGTAATGATTTCAGATCCCTGAAAAACACCATCTTCTGGTATTGAGACAGGCTCTTCGCTGGCGCTCTGTGCGCGCCTCGGATTGGCGCTTTTGATTCTGATTCAGGGTGGTGCTAAAGCTCGACTCATCATGTGGCATGACGGATCCGCTCCTGAAGCAATGTACAGAAACGGTTACTCCGGCGCTGCGTTCACAGGCGCCGATTCTCACAGCGTCAAATTGGGATCGGCGGTGAGGTCCCACGAATCCGCGTCTCCCTGAGAGAGTCGCGCATACCCCGCTGCAGCAATCATTGCAGCATTGTCTGTGGTCAGCGAAGGCCTGGGGAAATAAACCGGAAGCCCATGAGATTGAAACAACTGTGCGGCATCGTTTCTAAGGCGGCTGTTGCATGAGACCCCGCCGGAAATATGAATGGAACGGACATCACGCGCTTCGGCAGCCCGTTGTAGACGATCCAGCAGCTGCAGGATGATGGCCCTTTGATAGCTGGCCAGCAAATTGAGCACGGGTTGTGGCACATGATCCAGCTCGGTGACTCGGGACAGTTTTCGTTCCTCGATGTGGCGCAATGCCGCGGTTTTGATTCCACTGAAACTAAAATCAAGTTTCCGATCGGTAATTTTGGGGAGCGGGAAATTGACTGCACGATCATCACCGTAGGGAGCAAGACGGTCGATGACCGGGCCTCCGGGGTAGCCCAGGCCCAGGAACTTGGCCAGTTTATCCAGGACTTCACCGGCCGCATCATCACGAGTGCGCGCAATTTCACCATAGCGTCCGGGTTTTTCAAGATAAAAAAGACTGGTGTGTCCTCCGGAAACTACTAGAGACAAAGCAGGGAGTTCTGCCTGGGGATGATCCAGAAAGATTGAATAAATATGTCCTTCGACGTGGTTGACGCCAACATAGGGCACCGAGAGACAGTACGAGAGCGCCTTGGCATAAGCCAGGCCCACTAGTAAGGCTCCCACGAGGCCCGGGCCTCGCGTGACGGCAACTCCGTCGATGTCGCGCCACTGAACCGGAGTTTCCGATGCTGCTTGGCGCATACAGTGCTCAACAACAAAGCCAATGTTCTCGATGTGTTCCCGGCTCGCCAGTTCTGGAATCACCCCACCGAATTGAGAATGGATGAGTTGCGAGGTGACCACACTGGAAAGGATAGTGTGGCCGTCCTGCAAAAGGGCTGCAGCGGTTTCATCACAACTCGATTCGATACCCAATACAATCATTGTTTACCCATGTTCTCACTAAAAAAGCCTAGGCAGTGTTTCGCGATAATCGGGGCGGGCAATCCCGGCTTCGGTGATAATAGCGGTAATCAGCCGCGCAGGCGTTACGTCGAAAGCGGGATTGGCGACTTCGACGGAGGCTGGAGCCACCGGCTTTCCCAGTATTTCAGTTACTTCAGCCCTGCTGCGCTCTTCAATAGGAATGAATTCCCCCGATGGGGTCTCTAGATCAATGGTGGAAAGGGGAGCCGCCACGTAAAAGGGAATGCCGTGTTCCCGTGCCAGAACGGCGACGCTATAGGTGCCTATCTTGTTGGCAGTGTCTCCGTTTCTTGCAATGCGATCCGCGCCGACAATGACCGCCTGAATCGCTCCTGATTTCATAAAATGACCCGCCATGTTGTCCGTGATCAATGTGCAGGGAATGTTCTCCTGAACCATTTCCCATGCAGTCAGCCGGCTGCCTTGCAGGAAAGGCCGTGTCTCATCTGCGAACACGTGAATCTTTTTTCCTTTGGCCACGGCCGCTCGGATCACGCCCAGCGCCGTGCCATAACCTGCGGTCGCCAGGGCCCCGGCATTGCAGTGCGTCAAAACTGTCTGCTGGGGTCCGAGTAGAGTTTGACCTTGCTCTCCAAGACGGCGGTTGATCTCGATATCTTCACAATAAATTTGTTGCGCTTCGTTCTTAAGTGCCGATTTCATCTCCTCCAGCGACTTCCCCCGGTTTTTTTCGAAGGCTTTTTTCATACGCTCAACAGCCCAAAACAGGTTGCGCGCTGTGGGACGTGTGTTCTGAATTTCCGCACAGATGTCGGCAAACCGCTGCTCCACATCGTCTTTAGAAGGGATTTGCTGAACGCCGAGCGCAATTCCCATGGCAGCTGCCACTCCAATGGCGGGCGCACCTCGCACTACCATATTGCGGATAGCATCGGCAACCTCTTCCGCAGTTTTGAATGTCAGATACGCCTCTTCGGATGGAAGGAGGCGCTGGTCGATCATAACAATTCCATCATCTGTCCATTCGAGCGTACGTATCATGGCTTCAAAATACACCAGCGCGGGAGAAGCAAACAATAGGCACTCCCGGACTTAGTACCCCGATTCAGTGCGCCGTGAAAGGCGCAGATCTCTAGTGGGTGCAAAACCCACCCGGCAACTATCGCTCCAGCCGGTAGCAACGGGAGCGGTGATGGAGGTAACAACATCACCGAAGCCTCC